>JACRND010000124.1 GCA_016234975.1 Nitrosarchaeum sp.
AAAAAAATGAAATCAATTTAAAAGGTAAATCACTTGATGAAATAATTGAGATCATGGATGCTGTGCTACAAATCATGTGCTCTGGCCATGTGAATTTTGATGCCAATACTAAGAACATAACAATAGAATCAAAATTGAATAGCGGTCATTCATTACCATGGGTATCTATTTTAGATGGGTGTCTACAAAAACAGGGCTACAAAACAAGAACGGTATATCAAAATAATTCAAGCAAAGGCGAAAAGATCCTCATCAAAATAAGTAAAAGCTAAAATCACATGATAGATATTCACAAACATCTTGATTGAAGAAAAAATAAAATCAATGGGGATTAAACTGCCCAGTCCACCAAGTCCTGCGGGGTCTTACATTCCAGTGGTAAAATCAGGCAATTTGTTATATGTCTCAGGTCAGATACCGATGGAAGATGGGAAAGTGGCATTTACAGGAAAAGTATCGGATGCAGATATTGAAACGGCGCAAAAATCAGCCAGGATTTGTGCAATTAACATACTGGCTCAACTCAAAAAAGAGTTGGGGGATTTAGAAAAGATTTCCAAAATTGTAAGATTGTCAGGGTTTGTAAATTCAGTACCGGAATTTACACAGCAACCAAAAGTAATCAATGCCGCTTCGGATTTGTTTTATGAGATATTTGGAGAATGTGGAAAACACTCCAGAATTGCAGTGGGAGTGTCAAGTTTGCCGTTAAATTCAATGACAGAGATTGATGCCATAGTAGAAATAAGATAATTTTTAATTTTGAAATTATTTAGTTTAATCTTTTATTGAATTCTTTGAGGATAGATGCCATGATCAACTCTTTCTTTGTAAGCAACGCCCACATCTTTTCCAGACAATCCTAAAACAAAATTGACTGCACCACTTGCACCAGAATCAAGAATTTCCATGTATCCGATATTCTTCATAGTCTTCATTCCCTTTTTGACTTTGGCAATTATTAGTGCTAGTTTCTCAACTTGGATTTGAGCAAATTCAAATGTGTTTGGAATTTCATGTGGGAATTTTGAATCAGCTAATTCTTCTACCAAATACAACAAATAATCAGGATCTTTTTGGTGTCCAACTATATTGTAAGTGAGAACAGTTGCATTAATCAAAGCGAATTGTCTATCATAGATTTGAAGTAATTTAGAACCAATCGGTCTATCTTCCATATAATCAGTAATGGCAGCACATGCTGCAATGAAAGGAGCATGATCAGAGAGTTTTGATTTGAATGCATTGTAGACCTGAACGGTAGTGCATTCATTGATATCGTGTATCATTTTAACTTTAATTTTTTCTAGTTCTTTGGTGATTTTTGGATCAATATCATGATGATCAATGTATGTTACTGCAACGTGATTCTTTTTTAAAATTCTCAAGAGCTCGACAAATTCATCTTGGTTCTTTTTACTAAGACCTAAATCACAAATATATAATGATTTTAATTTTTCATCTGCACAAACTTTCTGGATGGCCTCCATTTGTCCAGGATAATCAACCAAAACAGAATCACCGCCAAAAGCCTGTCTGATCAGAGCTGCAGAACTAATACCATCTGCATCTTCTTTGTGCGAAATACAAATAACTTTGGTTCTTTGTTGTTGAGTGGTCTTTGTTTTTGTTATAGATTTTTTCTTAACAGTCTTTGTTGTTTTTTTTGTTTTAGATCCGACCATTATTGTCGATTCACTTGTATACCCTCATTTAAATCAAGAATGAATTATTGTTTTGATTCTCGAGATTCTTGTTTCATACTTTGATTTGCCAAAGAGGTGGAATTTACAAATGCATCATAAAACGATACACCGTTCATCTGAGTTTGAATGTCAATTTCTTGGATTTTACGTAATTCATCTCCAGATGCAGTCAATACTAGATTGTCGAGTTTCTCTAAAAGTTGTCTTTCAGCTGGAGTCATTTAATTTTTAATTAAAAATAATCATTTATGAGCCAGAGTTGCCATATTAGACTAATTACTAAACTTCATAGACATGATTTCTTGCGAAAATATAATAAAAGATTTCACAAAGGATGTGCGTGGAGACAAAAAACATAGGCTTGCGCGGGATTCAGGTTGCAGATACAAGAATCTCAAATATTGACGGAGAAAAAGGCAAGCTGATTTATCGTGGGTATGACATCTTAGAACTTACAAAAAAATCAAACTATGAAGAAACAGCATATTTGTTATTGCATGATGAATTACCGACCAAAGAACAACTATCAGAGTTCAAATCCAAATTAAACGAGGCAAGATGGATTCCCAAAAGGATGCAAATCAATATGGGAAATTGGAGAAAAGATGCAGACCCGATGGATATGTTGCAAGCATTTGTTGCAGCACTAGCAGGGTATTATGATGAAGAATTTGCAACCAAAGAAGCAAGTTATGATAAGGCAATCAATCTGATTGCCAAAGTACCTACAATAATTGCAAGTTGGCAGAGAGTCAGAGATGGATTGGAAATAATTGATCCTGACCCAAATTTAGATCACGCGGCAAATTTTCTTTACATGATGTTTGGGGAAAAACCAGATAAAGAAATTGAAAAGATTTTTGATACATGTTTGATTCTTCATGCAGAACACACCTTTAATGCGTCCACATTTGTTGCAAGACAAGTTGCATCAACTAGAGCGCATATGTATTCAGCAATAAGTGCGGCAATTGGTGCATTAAGCGGAGAATTGCATGGCGGAGCAAATACGGAGGTAATGAAGATGCTTTTAGACATAGGTACAATGGATAATGTCGTTCCATGGATTAAAGAAAAAATGAGCAAGGGGGAGAGAATCATGGGAATGGGTCATGCGGTGTACAAAACATATGATCCTAGGGCACAAGTTCTAAAAGAATTATCAAGAAAGCTTGCTGCAAAAACAGGTGAACCATGGTATGACATTACAGAAAAAGTGGAAACAACTACAATTGAAGAAATGAGAAGATTGAAAGGGAAAGACATCTACCCAAATGTCGATTTATACAGTGCTTCAATTTACCACATGCTAAAAATTCCAATGGATCTTAACACTCCAATTTTTGCAATATCAAGA
>JACRND010000125.1 GCA_016234975.1 Nitrosarchaeum sp.
CTATAATTCAAATTCCTGACGACATTTCTCGCATTTGCCTCTCTCTTGACCAGGTGGACCAAGAAGGAAAACCTTACCAATTGTTTTGCATAGTGGGCACATACCAGTCGTTGCGTTTTTTGGACCAGTTCGTATAATTTTCTGAGTCTTTCTACGTCCCATTGTATTTACAACTAAAATCGGTCTATTAAGTTTAATTTTTCAATAATGTGTAGAAATACGGTTCATGGCTTGAATTTTGTACTTGGATCAATTATTCAAGAATAGCATCCAGATACTCTAGTTAACCAGATTAGATCTAAGTATCACAAAAAAGGCACGTATTTGAGTATCGGTTTTAGAATCAAGATTCCAACATTCACAATAAAATTATTTTGAGAATGTCATTGATTGATTAAATTGTGAGAGTGTTTTGGCATATGATTCCATCACGACATGTGCAAAACTTTCAAAAGACTGTATTGTGGAGATTCGTAGCTTGACTTGTTCATCAAGGAATTTTGCAGCGATTTCAATATTTTCAAGATATCTATTCTTTAGTAATTCAGAATTATCCTTGAGTTGTTTTAATAATGCTTGATCTATGTTTAATTTGTCAAAAAACTCTTTTTCATGAATATAACAAGTACCAAAAAGATCATCAAATACGTGAAGATACGTGGTGTACAAATTTGAATAATTTTGAATTATGGATGGAATCTGAGATTCGAATTTCCTGATTATTTCTGATGTATTCCCTTTCATTATATCACATACAGAAACATGATTATTTTGAACAGACACAGTATTGTTCATGATATACAATAACATTACTTTAATTTAACTGAATCCCAAATATGCTAAAGCATATTTGTTCCAAATGTTTTCTGAATTGATGGATTAACCTCAATTGTAACATTGAATGACCTGGTTTTATTATTGGATTTACATACAGACTTGTCAATGTATAGTAAGTGAAAACAAAACTTCCATCACGAATTTAGGTTGCATTTGAAACATATACAGAAAAAATTTTCTGCAAAGACGGATTTGATATGATATTCAAAAACGTGTCCCGCATGCGTAAAATCGTTCACAGAAAAAATTCTTGAGAGTTATGAATTAACCGATGATGTAATTTAGAAAAGAAATGTCTTTCAAAGAAGGTATGTATTAAAGTGTAAAATATCATGCCTCAACTACACACAATTCAATGGCACATGGGAATAGTCGACATGATAGATTTTGGATTTTTTTACACTAAGGCAATGCAATTCTAAAACACGACTTAAAATAAACAGTCCTTAATTCCAAAGGCATGGATTTAACCCAAAAATATGGAAGCGAGCGTCTAGGTTACCTGTTTGCAATCTTAGCTGCAATAATGTTTGGCTCAGTCTCCGTATTGGCAAAACCGTTAGTGTCTACTGTGAATCCGTTACTACTTTCGTCATTAATTTATCTGATTGCAGCTGTAACATTAACTCCACTGGCGCAAAAACAGTCATTCCAAAAGACAAAGAAAAATTATCTTTTGATACTTGTAATATCGATATGTGGTGCGGTAATTGCGCCTAGTTTGTTTTTTGTTGGTTTAACACATGCATCTGCTTCTGATGCCGCATTGATAGCAAATGGTGAGGTGTTTTTTTCGGTTTTACTTGCAATGATATTTTTCAAAGAAAGACTGGGAAAAATAGGATATGTGGCAACTGCTCTTATTTTGGTAGGAATGATCATAGTCACAACTGATTTGAATTTTTCAGATTTTACATTACAGCAACTTCACTACCAGGACATGTTGTTAATTTTATCAATGTTGTTTTGGGGGATAGATAACAATTTGAGTAGAATGCTGGCACAAAAAATCCATGTTGCAAAAATTGCACAAATCAAATCAGCTATGGGTGGAACAATTCTGTTTGTTATTGCAGTGTTTGGATTTGGCGTATCGCTCAATATTGAACTATCAGAGATTCCTCCAATTCTTGTACTTGGCATGGTGGGATTTGCAACGTCGCTTTACTTTTTCTTGCAAAGTCTAAAGAGGATAAACACAGTAAGAACAGTTTTGATATTTTCCATGTCATCCATATTTGGATTAATTGCCGCATCTGTCTTTTTACAAGAACAAATCAGTTGGTATCAAATCATATCTGCAGGAATTATGATATTTGGGGTTTATCTTATGAATAGAAAGGAATCTTTGATTAATCCTGTTTGACTTTGTACTGAATTCTCTTTAATTAGATATGATTGATGAATCTGCAGATAAGGTAGATGTAAAGAGTGACTCTATTAAGACAGAACTTGTAAAGATAAAGAAATTATTCTCTTAAACCTCAAATTCTGTTGCTTTTGCTTTGAATCCTATCTTTTGGTGGGATCCGTCACAATGAGGTTTGTTATTTGATGCACCACATCTACACAAAGCTGCCACTGTTTTTCCATCCACATTTACTAAACATGGACCATTTTCAGTAGTTTTGATTATGATTTTTGCCATTGTTTGGTTTGATGATGGATTTAGATTAATCTTTTGTACAATAAAACAGTCTGTTATTCTGTAAAAAGAAGATTTTGTAATAATTCATCCCAAAATTATGGGTAAAATTGTGAATTTTTTGAAAAAATTTGATGGAATTGTACGGTAACCAGATCAATTGATCTGTGTTATAAACTACAAACACGTATCATCATACAATATGATAGAAGCAAAACAAGTATCCAACCACGAAGTGACACAGAGCATCACATTCAGACTGCCAAAACGAATTCTAGAACAAATCGAATTGGAAGCAAAACAAAACAATGTTTCTGAGAATGTCCTGGTCAAGCAAATCCTTACAAACTATGTAGACTCGTTTAGGCTCTCAAAAGGAGCTGGAATGATACCAATCAAAAAAGAATCACTTCAAATACTTGGTCAGAATCTTGATGGCACATCAATAAACCGTATAGTAGAAACTATCGTATCAATGATCAAGACTTTCAGCATCATAAGGTATGGAAAATATGATCTAAGTACAACTCTAGATTCACTATCGCTGTACATACAGATGTCAAATTCTCAGATGGTTCACTTGAAGGAAAGAGACACCCACAGATTTCTAATCAATCATAATCTTGGAATTATATGGTCGCTTGTTTTAGAAGAGTTATTCAAGACGGTGTTTAGGGAATTTATGTACGACAATCACATCAAATTTAAAACAACTGAAGATTCCATAATTGCGTCATTAATGCTTGAATCACTTTAAGAAAATAACTGAAATTTATTTTTCAGATGTTTTATCAGATCAATA
>JACRND010000022.1 GCA_016234975.1 Nitrosarchaeum sp.
ATATCCAAGCTCCGTTATAATGTCTGTAATTCCTGCAAAAATTGCAGGAGTCAAGAGAATAGTAGTTGTATCTCCTCCTAATTCTGATGGAAAAATTGATCCATTAACTATTGTAGCTGCTGACATATGCGGTGCTAATGAAATTTATAAAGCTGGTGGCGCTCAAGCAATCGCTGCATTATCATTTGGCACAAAATCAATATCTAAAGTTGATAAAATAGTTGGACCCGGCGGCGCATTTGTAACAATTGCCAAGTCAATGATTAGCGAGAGGACAGCAATAGATATGCTTGCAGGTCCTACTGAATTAGGAATTATTGCAGATACAACTGCAAATCCACGATATATCGCACTAGATCTCATATCACAATCAGAACATAGCACTGATACTTTTTGTTATTTGATAACAAATTCAGAAAAACTTGCAAAATCCGTAGATAAAATTATTATAGAATTATCCAATAAAATCAAGAGAAATGATTTTGTAAAAACCAGTCTTAAAGAAAATGGCTTTATTGCAATCTGTAAAAATAACTCTGATATGATAAAACTTGCAAATGAATTGGCCCCTGAACACCTACAAATTATGACAAAAAATCCCAATATCTTTGCATCAAAAATTACCTCTTCTGGACTAGTACTGCTGGGAAATGATACCCCATCATCTGCAAGTGACTATCTTTTAGGCTCAAATCACATTTTACCCACAAATGGATTTGGTAAAATAAGAGGCTCACTTTCAGTTTTGGACTTTATCAAAATAAACACTCAGATATCTGCATCAAAACCAGTTCTATCCAAAATTTCAAAATACATGAAAATACTTACCGAAGCAGAAGGACTTCCAAATCACTATGAAGCAGTACGAGGTAGAATACAATGAAAAAAGACTGGCTTGACAAAAAAATTAAAGAATTTTCTTCTATTGGAGGATATCAAAAACCAGAGCTACATCCTGATTTAATCAACTATCTAAATTTCTTAAAGTACATTCTTCTATGATCGGAGTTGGAAATGGTTCCGATCAAATACTGGATTTGATACTTTCAAATTTTGCATCAAAGCAAACCAGAGTTCTTACATCAAATCCAACATTTGGGTTTTTTGAGGAAAGATGCAAACTATACTCCATTCCTGTAACTGCAATTCCTTTTTCAAGTGATATGACATTGGATGTCAAAGAATTTCTTAAAGTATCCAAAAATGCTGATATATTATATCTTGATTCTCCAAACAATCCAACTGGATTTCAGTTCCAAAAAAATGATTTACAAAAATTAGTAAAATCCTTTGATGGATTAATAATAATTGATGAAGCATATGGCGAATTCGGTGATTTTTCTTTATCTGATATGGTAAAATCCCAAGAAAATCTAGTTGTTGTACAAACACTCTCAAAGTCATTTGGTTTAGCTGGTTTAAGATTAGGATATTTTATTGCAAACAAAAAATTCACAGATGCCTTTAATCAAGTCTTACAATATCCATATCCAATCAGTACGCTTACAATTGAATCTGCAATTCTAGCATTGGAGCAATCTGCTCAAATGAAGGACGCAGTACAAATAATCAAAGAAGAGAGAAAAAGAATAATTGAAAACCTTAGGAAATATGATACCTTTGAAGTCTTTGATTCCAAGGCTAATTTTGTACTCTTTGATGCTCATGGATCTCACAAAAGAGTCTATGATGCCCTTATAGAACAAGGAATATCAATTAGAAAATTAGGAAAAATTGGAAAACATGATGGCTGCCTCAGGGTTACCATTGGAACTAAGGAAATGAACTCTAAATTTTTACTTGCAATTCGTGATTTGCTAGGATGATGTTAACAAAAAAACAATCAGGAATCTACATAGATGATTCTATTTCAGATGATTTACTCTCCATAGATGGAATAATATTTGATTGCGATGGTGTTTTAATTGATATTACAAAGTCTTATGATCTTACAATAGTTAACACCGTAAAATATGTTTTAGAAAATTTTTTTCAAATTACTGATAGTATTGAAATTAATTCTAAAATTATTGATGGATTCAAATCTAGTGGAGGATTCAATGATGAAGTTGATTTAACATATGCATCTATTCTTTCTCTGGTTGTTGCAAAAAAATTAAACAAACCTCAGCATGAATTTATCTCTAATGTGATGTCTAATGCCGATTCTTCAGGAATTTTGTCTGTAGAAAAATATCTTGAGAAACTTGCAGATATAAGTGACATTAAACATAAATTATCATATCCTGGAATTCGTAATGAAAATCCATTATACAAAATATTTGATCAAATATTTTACGGACCAGAACTCTATAGTAAACTCTTCAAACAAAAATCTCAATTTTCGGAATCCGGTTTGATAGATAATGATGTTGTTATAGTGAATAATCTTCTAATTGAAAAACTACAAAAAAAATTTGCTTCTAAACTTTCAATTGTGTCTGGACGAGGAAAAGAATCAATTAGATATTCTCTTAAACAATTATTGGATAAATTTGATCTGAAAAACTCTGCATTTCTGGAAGATGAACCACGCAAACTCGCGAAGCCCAATCCTGAATCTTTAGTTCGTTCAATTAAAAGTATGAACTGCAAGCATTGTCTTTATGTTGGAGATTCAATGGAGGATTTTATCATGGCTAAAAAGGCTACCTCTCTAGGACATAAAACAACTTTTTGTGGAATTATAGGAACTAGCAAAAATCCACAACAAAAACTAGAATTATTTCAGCAAAATGGGGCTAAATTAGTCTTGGAATCTATTAATTTACTTCCGAAGGTGTTAAATTTAGAATAAGACAAAGCACAGCTCCTGTGAAAAATATGATACCAAGAAAAAGCTCCGTAAACCGTAGTACAAAAGAAACCAGCGTATCTGTCTCTGTTAATTTGGATGGAACAGGAAAAACCACAATCCAGACCGGAATTAATTTTCTTGATCACCTGATTACATCCTTTGGAAAACATGGAATGATGGATCTCAAAGTTAATGCAAAATCAAATGACAAAATCGAACATCACTTAATTGAAGATACTGCAATTACTATAGGCTTGGCCATTGACAAAGCTCTGGGAACAAGGAGTGGTATTACTAGATTCAGTTATGCATCTGTACCAATGGATGAATCTCTAGCTGAGGCTTCAATTGATCTAGTAAAAAGACCCTTTTGGAAATTAGGCTTGTCAATTAAACGAAATACAATTGAAGATATATCAAAAGAAGACCTGGAACACTTTTTCCAATCACTTCTTCAAAATCTGAACAGCTGTATCCACCTTACTGTAAAGTATGGCGATAATGATCATCATAAAGTAGAGGCTGCCATCAAATCACTGGCTGTTGCATTTAGAGAAGCATCTTCATATAAAAAAAAACAAAAAGGCATTCCAAGTACAAAAGGTTCAATGTAAATGGTAAAGCTACCGTAGATGTTATTACTAATTTTGACAAGCCAAATATCTACTCTGGACTCTTACTTCCAGGAGTAGGAAATTTTGATCCTGCAATCAAAAGTATATGCAAATCATCAAAAACTGACTTTGACGATTACGTCAAAGATAATACTCCTGTCTTAGGAATTTGTCTTGGCATGGAAATGTTTTTTGAGAAAAGTGAAGAAGGACATGAAAAGGGATTGGGTGTAATTAAGGGCGATGTAATTATTCTTCCACCGTCAATGAAAGTTCCGCATATGGGATGGAATAATTTGGAAATTAAAAGATCTGGCAAAATACTTGAAGGGGTACAGGATAGTGCTTGGGTTTATTTTGTACACTCGTATCGGGTAAAGCCTACAAATAATGATGTGATTACGGCCGAATCTGATTATGGAATTAAGGTACCTGCAGTTGTTGAACAAGGTAACTTTTTTGGAACACAATTTCACCCAGAAAAATCTGGTAAAGTAGGCAAAATTATGATTCAAAACTTTCTAGATGTGTGTAAAAAATGAAAGTTATTCCTGCAATTGATCTGATGAATGGTCAAGTAGTACGACTCTACAAGGGTGATCCTAACCAGAAAACTGTGTATAGTGATAATCCTGTAGAAATAGCAAAAAAATGGGAAGCAAATGGCGCTGATATGCTTCATTTGGTAGATCTAGATGCAACTCTGGGTAGGGGCTCAAATTTACTGATAATTAAAAAAATTCTCCAACAGATTTCAATTCCAATTCAAGTCGCTGGTGGACTACGAGATGAATCAACAATAAATGATGTTTCAAAAATTTCTAACAGGGTTGTTTTAGGTACATTGGCATTCAAGGATAAATCTACACTAAAAAAATTATTGTCAAATTTGGGACCTGAAAAAATTGTAATTTCTGTTGATCATGTTGATGGTGAGATAGTAATACATGGATGGCAAAAAGAGACAGGTATCAAATTAATTGATGCTATGCAAGAATTTCTTGCAATGGGGTTTTCTGAATTTTTATTAACAAATGTTAGTCGTGATGGAACCCTTGAAGGACCTGATTTGGAATTTTTAGAGCAAGCATGTCAATTAGATAACGCACATGTAATTGCAAGTGGAGGAATTTCAAACATAAAAGACATACAAGATGTAAAACAAAAAAATGCATTTGGAGTAATACTAGGTAAGGCACTATATGAGAATAAAATTTCAATTGAGGAGGCAAAACAAATAGCATGACTCTTACAAAAAGAATAATTCCATGCCTTGATGTAAAAAATGGTCGAGTAGTAAAGGGCCTTCATTTTGAGTCAATTAAAGATGCAGGAGATCCTGTAGAGTTGGCTAAAAAGTATAGTAATGAGGGTGCTGATGAGCTTGTTTTTCTGGATATTACTGCATCTGATGAGCAAAGAAAAACAATCAAGGATTTAGTTAGAAAAGTTGCAGAAGTAATTGATATACCATTTACAGTTGGAGGTGGTGTAAAGTCGTTAGAAGATGCAAGAAATATTTTACTTAATGGTGCTGATAAAGTAGGAATCAATACAGGTGCAATAAAAAATCCACATATCATTACTGAACTAATGGAACTATTTGGAAGACAATGTGTTGTAGTTGCAATTGACGCTAAAAGGATTTTTGATATTCAAAAAGGCAAAAATATCTTTTCTGAGAATGGAAAACAATTTTGGTTTGAAGTTTTTATTTATGGTGGAAAAGAAGCAACTGGCATTGATGTCATTGAATGGGCAAAAAAAGCTGAAAAACTTGGTGCAGGAGAAATACTTCTTACCAGCATTGATAAAGATGGCACAAAAGACGGATATGATATGAAATTGCCAATTCTGTATTCATTCCCGTTATTGCACCTGGTGGGTGTGGCAAACCAGATGATATGGTGGATGTTTTTAAGAAATCAAACGTTGATGCCGCTTTGGCAGCTTCTATATTTCACTATCAAACTCATGGTGTAAATGGAGTAAAGATGTACCTTAAAGAAAAGCAAATTTCTGTAAGATTATAAGCTATACATTGTGATTTAAAATAATGAAAAAATCAATTAATGACATTGATTTTGCAAAAAGTGATGGGCTGGTTCCAGTAATTGTTCAAGACGTAAATACAAAAGATGTGTTGACTCTAGCTTACTCTAACAAAGAATCACTTGAGCTGACTAAAAAAACTGGTAACTCTTGGTTTTGGAGTCGTTCTAGAAATAAACTTTGGATGAAAGGCGAAGAATCTGGTAACACACAAAAAGTAAAAGAGATTCTTGTTGATTGTGATTCTGATGCAATTATTTATCTTGTAGAGTCATCAGGACCAGCATGTCATACTGGTGAAAAGATTTGCTTTCACAATAATTTAGAAAAATAATCTAACAGACAGGTTCAATATCTGTTCCTGGAACAACATCTTTTGTTATCTCAAAATAGAGGTTTGGATAATCGGTTCCTCTGAAAACCACTGCCCACTTTCCAATTATATCGTCAACTGAACATATTCCTTTATCTTTTAAAATATGAGGTTCTAGATAGTAATTGAATTCAGGTTTTGCAGCTCCATCAAATGGAATGGCCAAATATACTGAATAATGCGTTTCATTTAGTTGTCTCATAAATGCAATCTGTCCTTTGTCATTTTCATTTAATCCGC
>JACRND010000140.1 GCA_016234975.1 Nitrosarchaeum sp.
CAATGCATTTTACATTATCCAAACTAGTTCCCTGTTTTAGTTGTTTAAGTGGGGGTGAATAGTAGACTGGATGGTGTTCCATTATAGGTACAGAATAAGATTCTGTATCTGTGCATAGCATACTCTCACATAATTTGTCAGATAATATAGTCCGATCAGATTTTTCAGATCCAGTTTCTGCATTTATTGACAGAATTGGAATAGATAACGAACTAAAAATAAAAAGAGCAGATAAAAACAATAAGATGGTTTTTGAGGTTCTCCAGCAATTTTGCATTTTAGTTATCTATCATATTATGAAATTTAAGTAAAGCGGGCTCGGTCGGATTTGAACCGACGACCTAACGCTCCGCAAGCGTTCGCACTATCCAAGCTGTGCAACGAGTCCAACAGATTCGGGCTATCAAATTTTTAAAAACGTTTGGTATTTACAAAAAACTATGCTTCTTTTTCTGCCTTTTTAACATAGACATAATTCATTATCAAACCGGCAATTATACCACCTAGAATTGGTGCTGCCCAATACAACCAATGGTATTCCCAGAATCCAGAGATTAACGCAGGACCAAAGGTTCTTGCAGGATTGACAGATGCGCCAGTCAATGGAACTGCAATTAGATGAATCAAAAATATCATTCCACCAATTGTAAATCCGTGCCATCCAGGAGATGCTTTTTTGTGTACAGCAGTCATAAAAATTACAAGTACTAAAAAGAATGTCAAAATTGCTTCAACTGCAAAACCAGAACTGACGCTTTTATTGAGAAGTTCACTTGGTCCACCTTGAGTACCAAAATTAACTTTGGCGCCAAGTTCTGGCAAAATTACTTTCAGAGTAGCAGCTGCTGCAACTGCACCAATTAATTGTGAAGCGATATAACCAATACCATCCGGAATTCCAATTTTTCTAGTGATCATCATAGGAATAGTTACTGCAGGATTGATGTGAGCACCAGATACATGTCCAAATGTATAGATCATCAAAGCAATAGCACCACCATGTGCAAGTGAAATGAACAAGACAGATTGAGTAGTAAGACCTTCACCAAATGCAGATATTGCTAAAATAACTGAGAGGGGACCAAAGAACACTAAGCCATATGTTGCAATTGCTTCTGCAAGATAGGCTCTTGGATTTACCATTAAGCAAAAATCAATCCAATTTCCATATAAAAGATTCGGACAGATGGCATGATCATTTGAAGTCAAAAAGTAATTAATTACCGAAGAAGAATCGAAATTATCATGATAACAGAAGGAGATTCAGTTCCAAAATTTGAGATAAACGATGCAAACGGTAATAGTGTAAAATCAAGTGATTTTAAGGGCAAAAAACATGTCATCTATTTTTATCCAAAAGACTTCACACCTGGTTGTACAATAGAAGCAGATGAATTTTCCAAAGATTACAAAAAATTTCAAAAAGAAGGAATCGAAATAATAGGTATCAGTCCAGACGACGTAGAATCTCATAAAAAATTTTGTGAAAAAATGGGAATAAAATATCTACTTCTTGCCGATGTGGATAAAACAGTATCAAAACAATTTGGGGTTTGGGGTAAAAAACAATTCATGGGAAGAGAATACATGGGAGTTGCAAGAAGCACATTTTTAGTTGATGAAAAAGGAAAAATTTTCAAAATACACCCTAAAGTAAAACCAGCAGGGCATTCAAAAGAAGTACTAGATGATTTTTTAAAATTAAAAAATAATTAAAAGAAAGGAGAAAAAATTAGAAACCTTTCGGCAATGTACCTCTAGAAGATTTTGGTTGTTCGGGGGCTGGTTTTGGTTCAAACCCTTTTGGTAAACTACCACGAGTTGCATTTGCTCTAGATTTTACTTCATTCTCAACAACTTCTTGATATGCTTGCTCTTCTTCAATTCTTTGTTGTTCTATTCTTTGCAGATATTCTTTTTCATATTCTTCTAACTGTTCTTTTCTTGATTTTCCAGAATTGCTAGTATGAGATGAAACTTGAGTTTGTTCGGTTCCTTTTGGCAGTGTGCCTCTACTTGGTTTTGGTGGAGGTGCTTGATATGTTTGAGATTGTGCAACTAAACCCTCAACAGTCATAGTGGTACCACTAAAACTACCAAACATTTTGTCTGCTGGATGATATGCAAGTCTTGCTCTTGTTGCAAAGTACTGGTTTGATGGTTGTGTATATCCAGGCACTTTTGCTTTTTGATCATTCCAATTGGTTGTTGGAACTTTACCTACTGGTGCAGTTCTTCTTACAAAGTATCTGTTTGGAGCTGGAGAATATCCGGTAACATGTGCTCTATACCAATGAAAATCAGTCATCCGAGCATTTTGGTAAGCATTCTCTAATGCTGCTTGTATAGTTGATGGTAGTTGTGCTTTTGTCTCAGCTGTTTTTGGTGCATCCTCTGGTTTTGATTCAAATCCTTTTGGCAGTGTGCCTTTTGGTTTTGTAACTTCAGCAGGTTTTGCTTGAGATGGTTTTACCTCAGCTGGTTTTGGTACATCAGCTGGTTTTACCTCAGCTGGTTTTGGTGCTGCGGTTGGTTTGGCTTCAAGTTGTGTTGCCAAGGTATTTAATTTAGATTCTAATTCTGCAATCTTGTTTTCAAGATCTTGTTTTGTTTGCTTTTTAGCAGCTGACATTGAATTTGGATGAATTTCTGGGGTTTATTTACATTTGGGTCAATTACCAATACAAAATCTGATCAAGTTTTATATGCACAAAGAACATAGATGTATCAATGGACGATTTTGAGAAAGAGTATCCTGGGTTTGATTGGAAAAATACGCCGGCATACAAACATCCAGGTGGAAAGGATTGTCCATGTCCAAAACACGAATAAATCAGAGAACAGATCAATTTTACAAAACAGGTCAATCAGAAAGGAAAAGAGCCATCAAAAATAACTCTAAAGTTCTGTCCCGATCATTACAAAGTATACACACAAGAAGTAATTCCAGCTATGCCATTAAAATATAGAATTTTAACAAAAATTGCATTAAAACTTGGAGCCATTCAAATAGAGCAGTTAAAGTATATGGAATCAGAATTATGTTTTTACTGTAAATTCGGTTCCGGAGGTCATGATAGAAAGAATGAACTTCCACCAATGAGATAAAATTTCTATTCAGGACTAAGTAAAATTTTTGGTTTGTTTGGAGTGTCATGATGACATCTCTTACCACATAAAGGACACTGTTTTCTATCAAGAAAAATACATTGACAGATATGAGAATCAAGATATGATTTTGCAAGTTTATTTGACTCACCTGTTCCATTACAAAAAGGACATTGGGATCCCAATAATTCAATGATGCCTATTCCTTTACATACAACACACTTGTCTTCAACCATAACAAGTTTCCTCAATGGTAGGAATTAAAATGCATGTGTTATGGGTCAATGAAAAGATTGGAAATAGGTCTTGAAATGACAGATTTTACAGAGATTGGGCAAAGAATTGTAGATATGACAAAAATGGACATTCCGTCAGGATTTCTAAATAAAATTAAAAAACTTCCAGAACTTTCAAAAATGGCAGAGTCATTTCCTAAACTAGAAAACAGTGGTCCAGTAACTGAAGTTACATCAAATTCTGCATCTTTTGACGATATACCAATTTTAAAATCATGGCCAAATGATGCTGGACGTTTCATCACATTAGGATTAGTGGCTACAAAACATCCAGAAACAGGAGTGAGAAATCTAGGAGTATACAGAATGCAAATTTTAGATAGCACGCATGCATTGATGCATTGGCAGAAGCACAAGCGTGGTGCACATCATGGAGATATTTCAAAAGAGAAAGGAGAAAAAATACAAGTTGCAATAATCATAGGATGTGAACCTGCAACAGTTTTCTCATCAATTGCACCAGTTCCAGAAGGTCTTGACAAGTATTTGTTTGCAGGAATTACAAGAAAAAAAGGAATTAAAACCGTCAAATGTAAAACGATTGATTTGGAAGTACCTGCAAATGCAGAAATTGTTTTAGAAGGATATGTCGATCCGCATGATATTAGAGATGAAGGACCATTTGGAGATCATACAGGATATTACACTCCAGTTGAACGATATCCAACTTTCACATTAACAGGAATCATGAGAAGAAAAAAGCCAATTTATGTAACAACGGTTGTAGGCAAACCAGTTTTAGAAGATGCATATATTGGAAAAGTCATTGAGCAGTCATTTTTACCATTGATACGAATGTTTCATCCAGAAGTAATAGACTTTAGTATGCCAGCTGCAGGTTGGTTCCAAGGTTTTGCAATAATATCTATCAAGAAAAGATATCCAGGTCAGGCAAAAAAAGTAATGATGGGACTATGGGGAATGGGACAGCTTGCTCTAACAAAGATGTTTGTAGTAGTTGATGAAGACATTAACGTTCATGATATCAATGATGTAATATGGGCAATAACAACAAGGGCAGATGCTGCACGTGATACCATCATAATCAATAACACACCTACAGATACTCTTGATCCAGCATCACCGCTTGTAAATTTGGGGTCAAAGTTAGGAATTGATGCAACCCAAAAAACAAGAGA
>JACRND010000126.1 GCA_016234975.1 Nitrosarchaeum sp.
GATTGGGAGTACAAGAGATATTGATAATTTTAGTTCTAGCAGCAGTTTTTATCTTCGGAGTAAAGAAAATACCAGAATTAGCTAAAACTATTGGTAAAGCAAAAGCGGAGTTTGAGAAAGGTAAGATTGAAGGAGAAAAAGAGCTTAATGATTTAAAAAACAAAGAAAAAAAGTCAGACTAGGATTCGGCAATCATAACAAATTCATCAATAATTTTAGAATATTCATTTGGAATCTTATTTTTATCAAGAAAGTTAGATAATTTCGACATACCTTTTGGTTTCCAATCAATTTCAAGAGTCAACTTTGTTCCAGGTGGAATTTGCTCATATCGTTTAATGATATGTGTACCTTTTGCATCGCCTCCGATAATAAAAATTTCGTGAAGTATTGGTTCATCAATTACATGCTTTACCATCATAACTAATTCTCGTCCACCGATTCGCAGATGCTCTTCTACAACAGATACGTTTCCGCGGACAGATATTATTCTGATAGATGGATAGTATTGTGGAAGAATTTTTTGAAAATGTTCATAATTTGTTGTAAGTTCAAAAACTTTTTTTCGGTCAGCCTTTATGATTTTTTCAAAAATGATTTTTGGCAATTATAATTTAGAAAGTGCCCCAGCGTGGGTATAAACCGTGCTCTAGATCAAATTGGTCCAAGCATTTTCCAACACCATGATTTACAATATCATCAATGGTTTTTGGTTTTGTGTAAAATTCTGTGACAGGTGGTAAAATTACAACACCTAACCTAGACAGTTTGAGCATATTTTCAAGATATATTGCAGAAAGCGGAGTTTCGCGAACCATTAAAATTAGTTTTCTAGATTCCTTAATTGTGACTCCAGCAGCTCTTGCTACTAGAGTTTCATCATAGCCATTTGCAATTGCAGATAGTGTTTTCATACTACATGGTGCAACTATCATACCATCAACTTTATGTGTTCCACTAGAAACACTAGATGCCATGTTTTTTTCATCAGAAGTGGTTGTTGCAAGAGACTTTACATAATCAAGTTGAAATTCAGTCTCCATAGAAATGCACTTGATAGCCCATTCAGACATTATCAGATGGGTTTCAACACCTAATTTCTTAAGAACCTCTAACAAACGAATTCCATAGATAACACCTGTACTACCAGTAATGCCAACTATCAATTTCATTATGAATTATCTAGATCATCATGGTATTTTATCTATTAGATACTAAGGGGAGTTGCATTTGATCAGATATTTTGGGCCTCATCACCATATGTATCTAATTTTTGCTGTTCCTTTCTTCTTTTGAGCCATAAAGAAATTCCACCCACCGCCATTGCAGATAGTAAAATTACTCCAGCCATCTGCAATTCAAGAGAATATAACATGATAATTACTACAAGTCTTTTAAGAAAAATCTTGTGATCATAGAATCGATCCAAATAATTGAAAATTAGCTATATTAGCTCCTGTTTTGTAGTCAATATGTGATTAGTAACTCTGAGATTAAAAAAATCGTAAGCAAATATTCAGATGTAAGAATAGGAGTAATGGGAAGTCATTCTGCATTAGAAGTTATGGACGGAGCAAAAGATGAAAATTTTCAGACTGTGGTTTACTGTCAAAAAGGCAGAGAAGAACCATATCAAAGATTTAGCAGAATAGCAGATGAAATTGTAGTTTTAAATAAATTCAAAGACATGGCATTACCTAAAATTCAAAAAATGTTGAGGGATACAAACACCATAGTGATTCCACATAGATCACTTACGGTGTATCTTGGATACAAAACTCTGGAAAATTTATTTAGAGTTCCAATATTTGGAAATAGAAAATTATTCCATGCAGAAGAAAGAACAGCCAAACGAAATCAATATTATTTATTGGAAAAAGCAAAGATAAAATTTCCAAAATTATTCAAAGACCCAAAAAGCATCAACAGGCCATGTATTGTTAAAGTTCAAGAATTAAAGAGACCTTTAGAACGTGCTTTTTTTACTGTATCATCATACAAAGATTATAAAGAAAAATCAGAGACAAAGATAAAACAAGGATTGATTTCTAGAAAAGATTTGGAAAAATCAAGCATAGAAGAACTAGCGATTGGAACATACATGAATTTTAATTTCTTTCACACACCAATATCAAAGCAAGTTGATTTTATAGGGATAGAGAGAAGACTTCAAACCAATGTGCATGACTATAATGCACTTCCTGCAAAACAACAGTTGGATATAGATATTGATTTACAAAATATCGAAGTCGGTCACACGCCTGCAAGTATAAGGGAGTCATTGCTTGAAAAAGTAATCAAGATGGGGGACAAATTTGTGGCTGCTGTCAAAAAAGAATATGCTCCAGGAATCATAGGACCGTTTTCACTACAAAGTGTGATTACAAAAGATTTGGAATTGGTAGTGTATGATGTATCACTTCGCGTTCCAGGTAATCCAATTGTAGCAACTACTAGCCCATACACAAAATATCAATACGGAAAAACCTTTGGAGTGGGCAGAAGAATAGCTATGGAGATAAGACGCGCTCAAGAAGAAGACCGTCTAGATGAAATAGTAACATAGAATTCTATTTTGTAATGTTTTATCTGTTTTTGATCATCTACATGAAAAGATAATGCCAAAGATATATTTTATTGACAGTACAAAGAATATTCGTTAATTGGCTAGATTAGAAAATCAAAATACAAACTCTTTTTTGTCAGACTGATACAAAAAACACAAATGCCAAGAATAATTTACATCCGGGAAATAATTACAATACTAAAAGAACCAAAATTATGCCCAACATGTCAAAAAGATGACAGATTAGAAAAAAACATTGTTTTTGAAAGGAGATCTGACGGTCAAACAATACTTTGTACTCGTTGTGAAGCATTAACAGTGGTTACAAACCATAATCTCAGAGAAGTGGAACTGTCAGCTTCAAAAGACTGTCAAGTGATGTTAAAAGAACCACATCTCATACGAAAAGTCACATATTAGATGTCAGATACAAAAAACATTAACAGAATTAAGAAAGCAATTCCTTAATGACATAATTTCTAACATATGCGAATTCCCACTCCTTCAAATCAGCGTTCTTGCATTCTTCTTTAATTATTAATCCAGCAAGTCCTTTGCTCCAAATGTGTCTGTGTACATCATACACCTCTAAAATTTTACCATGTTTTGTAATTTTGATACTGCCATGACATCTTTGAATAACTTTGGCAGCAACATTTTGATATAAAACATCAAGATTGACCATGAAGAGTCATTGGTTTTCTGGATATCAAAAACGTTATGGTTTTTAAAAAAAATATCAGTCATAATACCCATATATCTTAGAATGTAGAGTAAACAAATGCTGATGATTAATAGAAAAGCTATATCTGATTGCTGATGAGTTTGCCGAATTATGAAGCATTTATCGTATTTCAATTCCAAATAGAGAACAAATTCAGACACGATTAAAGAATAAATCCCTACATATTAGAAAAGAAATGATATTGTGATGAAAGA
>JACRND010000147.1 GCA_016234975.1 Nitrosarchaeum sp.
GGAAGCAAGAGTTGCAACATCACATGCGGACATCCCACATGTGAAACCAGTGTCATTTATTTATCATGACAGTATTATTTTTATTGCAACCGATTATCAAACTAGGACATTCAAAAATGTGAAAATAAATCCAAACGCAGCTGTAGCAATTGATGTTTATGAATATGGAAAACACAGAGCTGTTTGCATTCAAGGAAAAGTGGAGATCTTAGAGAAAGGGCAAGAGTTCTTACAGATATACAAAATATTTGAAAAAAAATTTGCGTGGGTCAGAAATGAACCATGGAAAGAAAATGAAGCACCGTTTCTCAAAATTATTGCTACCAGCAAAACAAGCTGGGGATTAAAATAAGAAATTGTAGTAATCATGAACTAAAATATTCAAAAGTATAAAACTTAAGGTGTAAGTTCAGGCTCTAATTGAGATAAAAGACTTTGAATAGAAATAGGCTTTTGTCGTATTGAGCGAACACCCAGTTCTACGAGAAATCGAGTTTGATATTCATCTAACTCGAGAGAGCTTACAACAACAACTTTTTGAATTTCGGATGATTTTTTATCTTTTAAATCCAAAAGAAAATCAATCCCACTGTAGTTAGGCATACACATATCAAGCAAAATTAGATCATATTGATTTTTCAATACAAGGTCAAGGCCTTTTTTCCCATCAATTGCACTTTCAAAATCATGGTTTTTGGTTTTTAAAATGTCTGAAAACACCTCACTTATTTCAGGAATGTCTTCAATGTGAAGTATTTTCATAACATAGGAAAGAAAGAGTGATTCATAAAAATTAGTTTGCGCATTTGCACAAACTAGAAATTTAATTTGAAAGGACAAAATTTGAAAATGTTCAAAAAAGGATGTTAACCTATAAAGAAAAATTTTGAGATAATTTACGAATGTGACTGGTATCTTTTTGATATGCCATGTTGAGTGCTTTTTGTATTTCATCGAGGTTCTTTTTTGTGGTTGTTTGGTTTCCTTTGATTATTTTACATTCATGTATTATTGGCAATGCACAAAAATTTTGGTATTGTTCGTATGAAACTATACAATAATGAGATTCAGAATCATCTTGAAATTTATACTGAATTTTAAATGGCAATTCAAACTAAAAATTATATCAGTATTAATAACTTTTAAGACAAAATATCAATAGATCCACTATACGTGAGATTTTTAATAGATTTTAGAACAGATACTAATTTTTCAACGGGGTATGGTTTTTCCAGGATCGTGGTAGGATTTAATTGAATTATTTTTTGAGTTATTGCTTTATCACTGTTTCCAGTAAGTATGATTATCGTGGCATTTGGATTGAGTTTTTTTATATTTTCCAAACCATATATGCCATCATATTTTGGCATTGCAATATCCATTATTACAAAATCAGGTCTGTGTTCAACATACAAATTAACTGCTTTTAATCCATCTGTGCCACGTCCTACAACATCAAAGTCTTCAAGTAAGAGATACTCAGATAACAACTCTAGAATATCTTCATCGTCATCAATTATAATTACAGAACCGTTCATTCTAATTGTTTTTTTCACATAAACAATAATCTACAGTATGTTATTTTTTTAACAAACAAGATACTTGCATAAATTCATAAATAATCATAAGATGAAATCTAAATTAACAAAGCACAACAATAGATTTGCAACCCAATTAGGACAAAAATATGAAAATAAATTATAACCAACATTTGAGTTAAGATAATTAGCAGAGTTTTGAGATTTAATTTTCTTAGATATAATGATACAGGTAGTGAACGGAATTCAAGCGCTAAAAGAGATCAAAAAAGCAAATGCCAAAACTAGCATAATCATGGTTACAACAGACAATGTAGCAGATACAATCAAAGAATTAGAAAAACTGATGCCATAGTAATAATTATCAAGCCGTTTAAAATTGAGGCGATTTTTGAAACAATCAAAAACATCAATAAATGAAATAGAAAAAGAAATAAAAAGATGAAATAATTTTAAAACACACATGTCGAATAAAATAAAATGCTCGCATATTTTAGTACAAAAACAAAGCGAGGCAATAGCAATTCACGAACGCCTTAAAAACGGTGAAAAGTTTGGAAAGATTGCAAAAGAACTATCAATTGATACAGGCAGTGCAAAAAAAGATGGAAATTTAGGATATTTTACAAAAGGGATGATGGTGAAACCATTTGAAGATGCTGCTTTCAAATTGCAAATTGGGGAAATGTCTGAGCCAATTAAATCAGAATTTGGATATCACATAATCAAAAGATTTGGATAAAACAATAAAATCAGTCAAAATGTTATTTTTTTATTCTTGATTTTTGCATCTGATCAAAATCGAGATTTATTTTTTCACTTATTTTTCTGTAATCATTACGAATCTCTTTGCGTAGTTCTTTTTCTTTTTTAAGTAAATCTTGTATTATTTTTGATTTTGATGAATCAATGTGTTTTGATGTCAATACAATACCGTGAAACATGATGGAGTTTAGAGATTCAAGATAATTTTTCATGTCTAAATTATCAAAATTAAAGACGTGAATCTTCAAGACTAAAGAAATGCATCCAATCCTGTTTTTTGTGATTCAATTTCTTGATTTTTTTGCAGAACTTTTGTCATCTTCTCGCCCATTGATTTTGCAGCAGTTATCTTTCTTTTTCCAATCCAATAATAGGTCTCATCTATAGTATCTTTTGCAATAAGCACAACCAATTTACCAGCATCTTTTCTGCCAGTTCTACCTCTTCTTTGAACATAGCGAATTGAGCTTGGAACATTATCATAAAAAATAACTTGATTTACTTCAGAGATATCCAGTCCCTCTTCTCCCACACGTGTTGCAATCAATACTCTAAAGAGCCCGTCACGAAAGTTCTGCACGGTTTCGATTTGCTTTTTTTGTTTTAAGCCAGTCTCTCCGGATTTTCCAATCAGTATTCCAGCAGTGATACCCATTTCAGTTAATTTGTTAAAAATTACATCGACAGAATCACGATAGCTTGTAAATATCAGAGCCTTTCCAGGAACAGACTCTATGATTTCTTTTAGTTTTAAAATTTTAGAATGTTCTATTCCTTTTGATTGTGCATCTTTTGCAAGATGGATTGCCCTTGTGAAATTGGGATCAATCTCAAATAATTCTTTCACACCTGTACCTTTTTTTATTTTTGCACGCTCACAAAATTTCAAAAATGATGTTATTCCATGAGCCTCTAAAATATTCAACGCATAATGAATTCTAATTGCAGTGAATAGCGGTTTTGCAGATCGTCTGTTTTGATTCAGTACAAACTGCCTAATTCGCAATAAAGCAGATAAAGATTGTTGCTCTGCCAATTTAATCCCATTTTTTCTCAAAGTATCATATCGTTCATCTAATGATAATTTTAGCAATGTTTGGATTGCTTTCATTTCAGGTGGAAGTTCTACACTAATCCATTCAGTGTTTGTCTCTTGGGTATACGGTTTTACATCAGGACTATCTTCTGTTCTTTCAGCTACACTTGAAATTCGTAGTTTAGTGAGAAGTTCAGTCGCTTTATCTTTCTCGCTTGGAAGTGTTGCAGTCATTCCAAGAATTCTCAAATTGGAATTCGCAAATCTCTCTGCAATTCCTGAATATGCATAATCACCTACAGTTCGATGAACTTCATCAAATATCACCAAACTGAATTGATCTTGAGAAACAATTTGTCTATCTAAATCGTTTTTTGCAATTTCTGGGGTTGCACATATTACGCTGCTACCCCAAAGTTTTGTTCTTTTCTGGATTGTGTCTTCTCCTGTTATTAGCGAGATATCATCGATGGTAAGATTTTGTTTTAAGAATTCATAATGTTGGTTGACTAATACCCTAGTTGGGGCTAAAAATAAAACACCACCTGTTCCTTTTGACAGATATTCTGCAATAACTTGCAATGCAATGGCAGTCTTTCCTAGACCTGTCGGCAATACTACAATGCAGTTTTCATGCATTGCCTGATTTGCAAGATTTATCTGATAATCTCTTTTTTCAATAGAGTTTTTTTGTACATATTTTCTGTCAATATATTCCAAAGTTCTCTGAACTAAAGTCGGACATTATTGATTTTATGCTTTCGTGTAGTAAAGCATTAACAATTGTGTAGTTTCTGGTGTCTTATTAACAAAAACTTATGCCTAGAGGATCCAAGTTAATCTCAGAAAAGAAC
>JACRND010000019.1 GCA_016234975.1 Nitrosarchaeum sp.
GATTTAAAAATATTAAATACATCGTCTCCTGCTGGACACACTGAAACACAATGGGCAGATTTGTATTGAGGTCCAAACGACAATGATTGCCATTTTGAAACCGTTTCATTATCAAGTGATTTTGCTCTAAAATCTTTGATGCCTTTAGATGATGCAATATTTTCAATCCAATCCACAAAACCCCCCATAAAGTCTCTGTAGTTATGAGTCATGCATGCATTGAAATCAAGTCCCTTTTTTGCATCAATTGCTCCAACTGGACAAACACTAACACATAGATGACATGATACACAGGGATTGAAATCAATTGGTTTGTCATAAACATCTACTTCGGTATCAATTAAAATAGAATCAAGTAAAACAAAGCTTCCAAATCTTGGATGTAATACCATTCTATTAATTCCCATTGTCCCAAGACCTGCTTCAACTGCAATTGGTTTGTGACTTATTTCCCAAATTTTTCCCGCCCATTTGTCCATATTCATTGGAAATGAGGGGTGGCATGATACTCCTCTGATCCCCAAGTTGTTTAGTTGCTTTACTATGCGTCTAGATACCTCACTCAAGTCATCATAAGTTTTATGAAATTCTTCATTTGCAAGTGATCTTGATTGACTTTGAACATTTTCTCTGTTAGTGTTTTTACAAATTGAGATTATTGTTTTTGTCTTAGAATAAAGTGAAAGCACTTCATCAGTTACAGAACCTAGGGACTTGCGGTTGATCTCTACAAAGCCTACATCATCTGCACCTTCTTTGAGACAAATCTCTCTAATTGTTTTAGATGATGCGCCATTGTAAATAGGGAGTTTTTTTCTATCATTTATCGGAGTTTCGAGAGTATTTTGTGCTTGCACAAGCCAAAAATAGGCATAAAGTTATTTATATTATCTCTACTTACTACTACCAAAGGTAGTAGATAATGCAGATAAGCCAAGAACTCCAAGATGATGCAAATATGCTTGAAACCTTAGGCCTTACGAAAAATGAATCAAAGGCATATCTTTCATTGATATCAAGTGGCGTAGCAGATGCAAGAACAATTTGTCAAGAGTCAGGCGTTCCTTCTAGCAAAATTTATGGAATCCTAGAAAAATTTAAACTGTTAGGATTAATTGAATCTCAAAATACAAAACCTGCAAAGTTTAGAGTGATAGAACCATCGCAAGGATTACAAAAATTACTAAGAAACAAGGAAAAAGAAGTAATGAAAATTAAAGAAGATCTCCCATTCATGGAGAATCATTTGAATTCAATTTATTCTGAATACAAAAAAGATGAAAAAGCTTTTTTTAACATGGAATTTGGAATGAAAAAATTCATTCAAAATCATGTTAGTAAATTATCAGAAACAAAAACAGAAAATTGTTCTTATTTAGAGACAAATTGCATTAAAGGTCTTAAAGTATATGGATCAGAGGTGAAAAATAAAATTGCACATCATATAATAAAGAATGACATTAAATCTAGGTTTATTCTTGGCACCACTAACAAAAATCTAATAAAATATTTTTTGGACATTGTAGAGTCTACTGAAATTCAGATTCGCATCACTAAGCAACTGCATTCACCATTTCATGTACTCGATAATGAATCAACAATAACAGTAGTTGATAACCCACTTGCAGATAAAGGACAAATCGCATCTATTTATACAATCAATAATGAATTGACTAAAACTCTTAAAGAAGGATTTGAAGATTTGTGGAAATCTGCAATTGATGCAAAGCAATACATTAACAAAAACAAGAAACAAACCAAAAGAATCATACAAAGATACTCTTATGAAAGAAAAAGTCATCATTCTGGTTAACCATGGTAAAAATTAGCGATGAGATAGTCAGCCTAATTGCCCACGAAGGAAATGTAGTAGCGGTAGCAAGTACAGATGCTTTAGGAATACCAAACATTTCTCCAAGATATGTCATGATGATGTTAGATGATGAAAAACTAGTCTTTGCAGATGTATACATGAACAAAACTTTCACTAACATAAAGAGGTGGCCAAAGGTTGCAGCTGCCATAATTAATAAGGTAAACAGAGGAGGATTTCAACTCAAAGGAGATGCAGAGGAGATCAAAGATAAAGAAATAATATCACAATGTGCAAAAAAACTAAAGGAATTAAAATTTGATTCTGAGCCTGTCTTTGTTTGGTCCCTAAATGTAAAGGAGATTTATTCTATAGTGCCAAGCGAATCATCGAAGATTCCATTGATTACAGCATATGGATAATCCTAGTAAGATTATACAAAAATACGAATCTGTTAAGGCCCACCACTATACTGTATCTATTTACAGTTCCCTACTAGGCTTGCACTTTTAGTTCAAGCCCTGAATTGAAGGGGTTTCATTTGGTGTTGAGCACATACTAGGGATCTTAACTTGGTTTGTGTTCACAGATTTTTATCAAAATCATATTATTAGTACGCAATTATTGATTTGCGGTATGCCTTGTACTACTGATGATTGTTCTTAATCTCAAGTACGATAAAAAATAATGGATCTAAAATCAAAATATTTTGATTTTAGATGGATTATCTATGGTTTTGTAAGTGTTGAGCTATCAGGCCCTTCTTTGCCTTTACAGATTTGACTTTGTGATTCTTTTTTGATTTAGCGGCATCAGCTTCTTCAATTGCGCAATTACTGCAAGAGCAATAACTTTGTAATTCATATTCATTGTTTGTTATCATTCTAGAAAACTATTAATCATTGTTAGATAGTTGCGGTATGCCTTATCTTTGACAAGTTCATCACATTATACACGCGTCAAATAATTTTTCCACTAATCCACACAATCCAGATAATCCATCGCACATTCAAGCGAGCAGAATTCTGATCGTCTATTTTCAAAATCTCTTCCACATTTTTTACACTTCAGAAAAATCATCTCCTACAATACAGAGACGATTAGGTAATGCACCTAACCGTCTTCTGTAATGACAGCTGCTTACATGGACTTTCGGCAAGCACGAATTGTGGTTGATAAATTGATTATTAGCCATTGTCGTAAATTTGCGGTATGCCTTAGTCAATAGAACCCAAGAACAAACTTGTATCTGCCAATCTCATTCCAGCTTGTTCCATCAAGTTTTCCCTGCTTGGATGCGACTATTTTGTCAGCAGCCTCAGAAATAGTCGTTATTTTATACCCAAGCGTGTTACCGTTTTTCGCCTTCATTACTGCGCCATAGGTACTACACTCACCCTTTGGAATTGCTTTGTTTACTCCTTGGTATATTGTTTCGACATCAGAGCTGAGAACAACTTCTGCTATTCCCAAAGTGTAATCATTGGCGCACACGTGTAGGTGGTAAATCCACCAACCACTTTTCCCAGGATACTGTTTTACAATTCGTTCTTTAACGTATTTGAAATCGGCTTGTTTTTCATAAGTTGCAGCATCGGTGACATGAATCCAAGTGCTAGCAGTAATAACTAAAACTGCAAGTAAAGAAACAGTGACTAATTTTATCATTAATTTATCATCTCAGATGCAAAATCTGCAACGAGATGATCAGTATCTGCAATCATGCTATGTAATTCGACTTAGTGTTATTAGTCGATGCTTGATAGTTTGCGGTATGCCTTTTTTGGATAATTGAAAACTAGAGTTTAAATGCAAAACAGGATGAAATAGATACAATTGAAGATATCTTACTTGTTAATACTGTCAATCACAGTTTTGTTTCTGATTTATGCAATTCACAATTATTTCACATACGAGTTCACAATAAATGAGGCAAAAAAGACTACCCTACTTAGAAGTGAGGCACAAGCAAACAACATAGTGCAGGATCTTGACAAGTACATCAATTCAAGGACTAATGTTCTGCAAAGCCTAACAAAAACAAAACAAATCCAAAATACTGCAATAGAATCAAACAAATATTTTACTGGCTCTAATCTTACAACATCATCCTTAACGAATGTACATGTCATGATGGAGGAATCTCCATTTTTGGCCGATTCTACAAAAAAAGAAATCATAAAAGAATTACGTGTACTTGTTTCCCCATATAATGAATATGAAAATACAATCATGGAGATCTAGATCGGAAGAGC
>JACRND010000020.1 GCA_016234975.1 Nitrosarchaeum sp.
GGCAGATGATCAAATTTATGTAGGTCCTTCTGACTTTATTCCATTCTTAGGTAACACCAAACTCATGTTTATGAGAATTGAAGGTAGACAGTGGGCTAACATTCCTTACAACATGGAAGTTCGTTTGGAAGTCGATGATAAAGCAAATTCTGCAGGCATTGTTATTGATGCCATACGGCTAGCAAAGATTGCCCTTGATAGAGGCGTAGGAGGTCCGATTATACCTGCTAGTGCATATCTGATGAAACACCCTATCGAACAAATGTCAGACGTTCAAGCAAAAATAGACTGTGAAAAATTTGTCGAAGGCAAATAAACACACAAAATTGCCTTGATTTTAATACTGTACCTCTTTATTCATTCATAAGATCGTTACTTTGTCTCATTTTAGTTCGTCTTAATCTCTCTTGGAAAAATAATTTTCTCTAGATGTGTTTTTTAGTTATATGCAGGCTTGATTTATGGCCTAAAAGTATAATCATAAATCTGAATGTGATTTTGATTTCATAATAACCACCATTACGAAAAAAATGATAGTAAACCAAGAAAAATTAATCAATTATGTCAACTAAACTTGTTAACTATCGATTATCCAATCAATTGAGAATTATGTTTGAACCTGGCTTGGTTTCTATCTCCGGTCCTAACGGCTCTGGAAAGAGCAACATCCTTGACGCAATAATTTTTGCTCTAGGTGAAAACAAGCCAAAAATGATGAGAGTTGATAAACTCAGATCTCTATTACATGATATAGAAGGTAATCGACATGGACCTAAAATTGCGAGATCTAGCGTTCATTTTGATAATTCCGACAGAAAGATTCCAATTGATTCTGATGTGGTGGAGATCACAAGAGAAATGGATGATAAAGGTGAAAATACATACTATCTAAACAAAAAGCCCACAAACCGAAGTCAAATATTAGATCTTCTTGATGTTGCAAATGCCGGACTGGGTCAGCTAAATGCAGTACAACAGGGAACCGTTACAAGAATATCTGAATTCACATCAGAAGAAAAACGAAATACCATTGAAGATTTAATTGGATTGTCTTACTTTGATGAGAAAAAAACCGAAGCAATCAAGCAACTAGATGACGCGGATAGAAGGCTAGAGATCGCTCTTGCAAGAATGGGCGAAATTAAAAAAAGAATTGATGACCTTGAAGAGGAGCGAAATCAAAAACTCCGTCATGATATTCTTGAACGAGAACTAAATCGATACAAGGCAATTGCAGCATCAAATAAACTCAGAGCAATCACAAGTCAGAAATCTTCAAAGGAAGACACATTTAACAAAATTGTCTCTGAAATCAAAAAATTTGACGATGAAAGAACCCTGATTAGAAGTAACATCAACGCACTAGAGAGCGAAAAGTCAAAATTAATGACTGCTGCCAGTGACTATGGTCAAGCCAAGGTTGCTATTGATTCTGAACTAAGCTCTGCAATGGAACAATATGAAATAGACAATAGTACAATTGTTGCATCCACTAAACGACTGCAACAAATCGACTTGAGAATACCTGAAATTAAAAATGAAATTGAAGCAATTGATCTATCTAGAATTGAAATTGAATCTCGTATATTACAATCCAAAGAATCAATCAATGAAACCAACATAAAAAAGAAAAAAATTAATGATGATTTGGAAATACTTGATTCTGAAAGAAACAAAATTTTGACAGAACAATCAGTAGCCGCATCTAAAAAATCTGAAATTGATAATAAGATAAAATTACTCTCGGATCAACTTAATGAAACTAGACTAAAACTATCAAAAGTAGAAAACGAAAAGGAAGAATCTCAGATCAAAATCAAATCCAACTCTGTCAGGTTATCTGATTTGGAACGAGACATTATTGCATTATCTACTTTGAAATCAAGATTGGAATCTATGATAAATAACCATAATGCATCAATTTCTGAATTAAAATCTAGAATCTCTAAACTTAATTCAAAAAAATCTAAAACATTAAATGATTTAGAAGAACTTGATCTGATTTTAGAAAAATCTAGTAAAGCTGCAGCTCAATATGAAACAAAAATCAAAACTGTAAAGGGAATAATGCATGAAGATTACACAGTTGCTAAACTAAAAGAAGATGCAGATAAACTCGGTATTGAGGGATTGGTTTATGAAATGATTTCTTGGGATAAACAATATGAGCGCTCAGTACTTGCTGTAAGCTCTGATTGGATTAAGGCAATTGTTGTGCCAGATTTTGCAACATTGCTTGGCATTGCAGAAGTCGCACGTTCAAAAAATCTGCCGAAATTGAAAATAATTCCACTTGACGCAATTCCAAAATTCAAATTAGATTTACCAAAGGAACCCGGTGTAATCAGTGTACTCTCTGACTATGTGAAATGCAACCCTTCTCATTTTGCGCTTAAGACATTCCTTTTTGGAAATGTTGTTCTTGCTGATTCTAGGGATTCAGCATATCGTATCTCCAAATTGGGCTATAAGGCAGTAACTTTGAATGGAGAGTATTTTGAGGCTAAAGGCGGCGCTGTAATAATCGATATTAACTCAAAAATTTCAAAATTAACTAAAATTATCTCTATGAGTACTGATATTGATGGATTGCTTGAATCAATCAGTCTATTAAAAAAATATGTTTTAAAGAAAAAACACTCTCTTAAGAAGCTTGAAGATTCTATTCAGAACTATGCTGAGAGATTGTCTCTTTCAGAACAAGGTCTTGCATCAACTGATGAAAATTATTCTAATCTACAATCAAGAATTTCATCTGCAATTAATATGAAACAACAACTTGTTACACGAATTTCTGAACTGAATAAAAGAAATACTAGTTTGCTTGTAGAAATTTCTACACATGAATCTCATATCGATT
>JACRND010000127.1 GCA_016234975.1 Nitrosarchaeum sp.
AAAATAATCTGTGTGGATCTAGATGATCAAAAATTGGAAATAGCAAAAGAGATGGGCGCTGATTTTGTAATGAACTCAAAAGATCCTGAAACATCTCAAAAAATAATTTCAGTTTGTAATGGGAAGGGAGCTGACAGTGTTGTAGATTTTGTTAATGCCCCACCTACTGCAAAAATGGGATTGGCGGTTCTTAGAAAGAGGGGAAATCTTGTTTTAGTCGGCCTGTTTGGCGGCTCAATGGAATTATCTCTTGTTACAATTCCTCTCAAATCTATTATTATTCAAGGCGCATATACTGGAAATTATGCTGACATGGTAGAATTATTAGATCTTGCCAGAAAAGGAACTATTAATCCGATGATTTCAAAAAGATATTCCCTTGATGGTGCAAACTCTGCTTTAGAGGATCTTAAAGCCCGCAAGATTGTTGGTCGTGCTGTGATTAATCCTTAGTTAAAAATCTCTACTGCAAAATGTTATAACATAAAAAAAATTGTATGTCTGTATTGGATTCAAAGACTAGTTGTGAGGTGGCATTAACACATTTGAAAAATAAACAATTTATCACTGCCCACAATTTATTTCTCAATCAAGCAAACTCTGCGAAAAAAACTGAATATCTTAAATCAGCACTCTTGTATATGCTTGCAGCTGAATGTAAAACTAGACAAGGAAAAGAATCTAAAGATGAAATTGAACAAGCAGGTAATCTGTTTTTACAATACTCTAAAACTAAAAATTCAAAAAATATTCAGGGTGCGTTACTTTGTGCATCAAAATGTTTTTTGAGTCTTGGTGAGTACGATAAAGCAAAAATCTCATATCAAAAAGCAAAATCGATAATTTCTTCAACTGTTGAACTTTCTAGACCTATAGTCATAATCGACGACAGTAATGCGATAGTAATGAAGCTTCAAAACTATGTGGAGAAATTGGGGTATGATGAAATTCTGGTTTACAAGAATGGTAAAGATGGACTCAAAGGATGTCAAAAATTGTTTTCTGAAAATAAAAAACCTATTGTACTTTTGGATATGGGACTTCCTGATTTTAATGGCGATGTAATTGCTACAAAACTATTGAAAGAAAAAATAGATTTACAAATTATTGTAATTACAGCTGATGACAAAACCACAAAACGAGTCAATAAAACAATTAGTTCTGGAGTTGCCGCATTTATTCAAAAACCTTTTACTCTTGACGAGATAAAAAAAGCAATTGATATTGCTGAATCAGAATATTCTTTATTATAATAACAGCAAAGACATATTCAAAATATTCACATCTTTAATGTCTATTTCATTAATTCTATAATCTATTAATTCATCGGAAAACTTTTCAACAATTTTTTGTGATGTGTTTGTTTTTGCTGAATCTATCTGAATTATTACAATCATATTCCACTCTCCTTCCATGTTTGCCACAAGAAGGTAATTGTCTAATTTTGTAATGAATTCTTTAATTGAATCTTTGACTGCTTCTAATGATTTTGATGGTTTTAACTTCATTAATATTGCTTGATACTCATTAATTCCAGAAACATCTGTCAGGACAGCTTTGTATCCTTTAATAATGCCACTTTTTTCTAGCCTTTCTATTCTTTTTCTAATTGTCCTATCTGATACATCGTGGCCTGATTTTTTTAATTCAGATGCAATTTCTTTTGATGGGGTTCTTGCATTGTTGTTGAGAATTTCTATAATTTTTTGATCTACTTTGTCTAAATTTGACCATGCATCATTACTCATGACATGGGAATGTCTCACATACTTTTGAATTTTTGCTTAGAGTCTACTATTAAATTGCATATCCTTTTTTTTGTAATTATTTCTCTAAAATCCAACCCGTTTCTATTTGGTTTTTATCTAATTCTTCTCCAACTCCAGTAGCGAATCTCCATATTACAGGAGCATCCGCCGTCATTTTTGTTTTAATCTCTAACAGTGATTCTATTTCAGAATTTAAATTCTGATCAGCAGAACCGTGTTCTTTACAAAACTTACATTTCTGATCAAATGTAATTGGATCTGATTCTATTAACGGATAAGTCCTACATGCAAGAGGTCGTTCATTGTATATTTTACAAGGGAATCCCCCATGAGGTGATCTAATTACAGTTTCCGTGTCTAGAAATGGACATGTATTTCCATTTTGTTCCACCCCCATTAACTGATATGCCAATATTTTTGTTGGATTGGAATTATTTTCTTTAGATATCCCAATTCTTGGTAAAATTGTTATTTTTAATTTATTTATTTTTGCAAGATGTTGTATTTTTTCTCTTTCTTCAGGTAGTATCAGCACTCCTATTTTTCCAAATTTTTTAGTTGGATAATATTCTCTTTCAATACAACACTGAGAACAGTCTTGTATGCATCTAAATTCCACAGACTCTTTTTATCATCTGTAGATAAAATCTATTTGGAATATCAAATTTTATGAAAATTATGATATTTTTATTCCAATAATCCCCACAGTTATATGCTCATAACTGTAATGTATGCTATGGGTAAGCGCCAAGTTAAAAATGAAAGTGATTTAAAAGAAATGCGTTTGCCTGAAGAAGGTGAGCTTTTTGGCAGAGTACTTAAAATGCTTGGAGGAGAAAACGTCATGGTAAAATGCACTGACGGTATTACTAGAAGAGGTAGAATTAGGGGAAAATTAAAGCGTAGAGTATGGATACGTGATAATGATATAGTCATAATCGCACCTTGGGATTTTAAAGAGAATGAACGGGGTGACATTGTTTGGAGATTCACTTTACCTCAAGTTGAATGGTTAAAAGACAACAATCACATTCCAAAAGACTTCTAAACTTTAACTGGTATTGTGAATCTGGGTTGTGTATGATTGTCATATGTCAGATCTATTTTGATAACTTATCTTAATATACGGAATAATTGTCATACTAATCAAATGGAACAAGGCACCGTAAAGTGGTTCAACCGCACAAAAGGCTTTGGTTTTATCGAAAGAGAATCTGGTGACGATCTATTCGTTCACAAATCAGATGTTGATGGATTCATCAATGAAGGCGATAAAGTCGAGTTTGTAGTCGGCGAAGGTCAAAAAGGACCAGCTGCTCAAAAAGTCAAAAAAACAGCATAGACAATAGATCTTTTTATTAATTTAAGAGTTCAACATTGTTTTCTTAAATTAGTCTATTTTTTATTATTTTTCAAATTTATAAAAAACTGTGGTCCCAAGCGAAGGAATTGAACCTTCGACAACCCGGTTTCTGTATGCCTGATATGCTGTTATTCGGTCAGCCATCTTAAGCCAACAACTACAGCCGGAAGCTCTACCAGGCTGAGCTAGCTTGGGACAAAAAAACGAAGTGTTCTAGTATTAAAAAACTATCGAAGATTGGATAATTTGATTAATGATCGTGCCTACCTTCTATACGCATAAATACAATATTTCAATGAACATAGTCAAGTGTCTGAGCAACAATTATCTTATTCTGGTTACGTCTGTGCACCTTATCTTCACAATACTGAATCTGTTAAATTAAAAGAATCTTGGATGTCTTCAGACAATATTGATGCATTATATTTTGTAACTGGAACATTTTCTGATGAAAGTAAGCCATATTTTTCTGATTCCACCAATCACTATCTCTTGGGAAAATTCAAAGATAGCCAATACATCGCAGATGATCTATGTAAACATAACCAAGAAAAAACATCGTTTACTTTCAATGTTAAAGATGAATTATTCCAAAGAGAAGTATCTGGAGAAACAAATTTTGTTACTGTCTATTATTTGGAATATGGGGAATATGAAGAAGATTTACAAGAAGTTGCAAGTATCTTATTGAAAAGAGAAAAAATTAGAATTGGTGGGCTTGGCAATATGATTACATTCTGTACATTGCCTTCGAAATTTACTTTCCCATACTCTGAAAATATTGTGATAATTGAGGTTGCAAGTGAAAAAAGTCATCAGAGTGTAAAGAAGTACTGTGAACAATCCAAACGTGATGTGAATCGAAAAGGACTAACGATGACTAATTTATTGAGTCTTTCAATTCTAGAAAAACTAAAGTAGAAAAGTTAAATATTCGACTAAAACCTGCTTTGTCATGAGCAAACCTGCTGACCTTGGTTCATTAAAAATTGGTTCATACATTCTGCTACCTGTATCAGATCAGCCAGATGGTGAGCCTTGTAGAATTGTGGAGTATGATACATCTAAACCAGGAAAACACGGTGCAGCAAAGGCTAGAATTGTAGGTGTAGGAGTATTTGATGGTCAAAAAAGACCACATGTAGGACCTGTTAGCATGCAGGTACACATTCCGCTAATAGACAAAAGAACTGGCCAGATTATCTCCATTATCGGTGAAACTATTCAAATTATGGATTCAGAGACTTTTGAGACCATTGATGTTACTTTAGTTGATGATGAAATAAACGGAAAAATTGAAAATGGACAAAATGTCGAATACTGGAAAGTAATGGATCGAACTAAAATCATGAGAATTAAAAGTTAGGTTCTGATACATCATCTTATCTCTCTTCTTTTCTAGTTGGAATAATGGATAGTTCGTAGGATAAAAAATAAACACGTTCCTATTG
>JACRND010000128.1 GCA_016234975.1 Nitrosarchaeum sp.
AAGTAAATTCTGTACGTAGAAGTATGTGCAACTACGTTTCCTACTATTGGACGAGTTGGGTCACCAAAGAAAACATCAGGAGATGCCATGACTTGGTTTCTTGCAATTGCAGCGCAGTTGTAAGTTTCTGCAATTCTGGATAACATGTGAACAAAGTGATTTAGTTTTTGTTGTCTGTTAGAGAGAGTTCCTCTACCCAAATATTCTGCGCGGAACAATCCAACTGCAGAATCGGCAATAATTAGTTTGATGTTATTTTCTTCAATCACAGGACCTGCTTCCTCAAGAATTAATGTTTGATGTGCACTGTTGTATGCACGCGCTACAATTATCCTGTCAAGAACTTTTTCAGGATCCATCTCGTGTGCTTGTGCAATAGATACAATTCTTTCAGGTCTGAAAGTATTTTCTGTGTCAATATACAAAACACCACCATCTAATCCACCTTCTACTTTTGGTTTTTGAACCATTACAGCTAGTGTATGTGCAAATTGAGTTTTACCTGAGCCGAATTCACCATAAACTTCAGTGAGAGCTTGTGTTTCAACACCACCATCAAATAGCGTATCAAGACAATTAGTACCAGTTGTAATTTTACCAATATCTTGTCTGCGCTTGTAGACTTCGGTCGCTGTAACAAAATCTCTGGAAATTAGTCCAGTTTCAACCATGTGCTGTCTTGCTTTATTGACAATTTTTTCTGCAGTTTCTTTTTCCATTCCAGTTATTTCTGCAATTTCCACAGGACCTCTTACGATAAGATCCATAACATTGTGTACTCCTGCATCGGATAATTTTCTAGTAGTTACAGGACCTACGCCCTCCAAACTATCTAATCTCAAATCTTCTACCATACCGTATGGTACGGTACTAGTACTTTATAATGTTATTGTTTTGAAAAATGATCGCAAAAAGATAACTTTGTAACAGTTTTTAGCTAACGTCTCTTTCTTCTTTGTCCAGGTTTATTTTGTCCGGGAAATCTTCCCAAGGCAAATCGCTTTTTGAAGTTACTCTTATTTCTAAGACTAGAATTGAATTTGTACCGACTATTTTTCTTCCTTCAACTTTTGGAGTTTGTCCTCTTACTTTTCCTGCTTTGGTAAGTGAACCGTGAGTTGCCATAATTTAGAAAGACAAAATAGTAAATTTATGTATTTGTATGATTACCAGTATTTTATCTTTATAGTTTCAATAACTTTTTCGTGCTCTTTACTTTTATGGCGTGCATATCTCTCCATTGCACCCAAAGGAATACCGCCAAGAGATCTTGCAATTGCATTAAAGAAATATCTCTGCGGTCCTTTTGCACCTGTTTTGGTCATGAATTTTTGAATTCCATACTTGAAGTTATGTTGCCAAGTTTTATAGAGCACACCTAGTTGTGCAGGAGTCATTTCATTTCCAATGTTAAAGAAATCAGATTTTTCCAACAATCCAATTGGAACAAATGTAAGTGCTGTAGCGGTAAACATTGAATCTGGTTGTTCATGTTCTAGTTCAGTAATTAGACGAATCGTATCCCAAGAATCTTCTGGTTGCTCGTCATTATCAAGACCCATAATCAAAGTAAATGCAGGAATCCAATAATCCTCATTCAAAGTTTTAACACCTTCTTTTACTACCCAATGCCATTCACTTGGAGAGTATGGAGCAAGTTTTCTATCAGCATATTTTCCAATCAATCTCAAACTTCCTGTTTCAAAACCAGCTTGAATTCCAATCATATTATCAGGACTGGATTTTATAATTTTTGAAAGGTTTGGAATGAGTTTCTCATCTGCTATTGCACCTGCCAAAGTACCGTGTGTTGGATTTGTGTGTCCCACACCGGTAGACATGATGGCAGTAAAGAGTTCTTCAAGAGCTTCTCTGTTTGGCTCCATTCCTTTAGCAGTCCTAGGATCCATACCATAGACAAAAATATCATCACTGTGTATCCAAGCAGATTTTGCTCCTCCTTTTTTGATATTAACTTCAATTTCACGTTTGACTTTTTCTGGAGAATAATATCTTAACGATCTTAATGTAACATCACAGAATTTACAACCTCTTCCACAACCACGCATCACTTCAACCATTCCATGCATACTTGGTTCTACAATTTCTGGAATTTCATCCAGGTCTGGTCTATCCCAAAAGTTTACAAATCTTCCGTGAATTTTTTTTCCGTTTCTTTCAAATTCTTTTATGTTCACTTTAAAGTCACTACGTTTTCTAAACGGATCCATATTTTCAAAATCACCATTAATTAAATAATTGAAGAATCTACCAGCATGTCCATCAATTTCAGGTGCAATGCCTCCAAGCTCTCCCTCTAAAATAGCATAGATGCCAAATTCTTCAATTTTTTCTGGATCATAGTTGTATTGCCAAGTTCCAGAAGCACCAGAAATAACTTTGGCCTTACTGCCTGTTTTTTGTTTTGCAGCCTTTATTCTGTAGTGCAGTTCTGTATTGTAGAATTCATCATACGAAGTTTGTTTCCTACCATATGTGAAAGTCATCGTAACAGGTCCCATTCCTAATGGGTCCATCTCATATGTGCCAACAACTTGAGTATCAGGACCAATAAATTTTTCAATGTGATCTGGATGTGCAACAACTACATCTTCACGTCTAAAACCATCTCGGAGTAAACCCGCTTCTACTTTTCGTAGTCCGTATGGAGCATAATTTGCTACACCATTAGTATGAGGAATGTAATTGCAAATAAAATCAAATAGAATTTTTGGAGTTACTTGATTTCCTAGAATTTTATACAAAAAGCTGTTTTTATCACGGTTAGGATCAACTGCAGGTGCGCATCCAAAAAATGTAGCTAATGACAAACCACGATATGGAGACATCAAAGTACGATCAGCAGTTAAAACAATTTTTGGATTACCCATGCTCTTCAACGCAATAATTTCGTGATTTATTTTAAACCTTGCTGGTTAAACCTAATAATTTTCTAAAATTCCAGCCTTATTTCTATGAAAATGACCAAATTCCTTATTTGATAGCAAATGGTCACCATCAAATACAGTACCATCTCTGCAGACCAAATCTTCACCGACACAACAACTTCCACATATTCCTACACCGCATTTCATCATGCGTTCAAGACTTGCCTGAACAAACAATCCTTTAGAATGTGCTAGCTGTACAGTTTTGTACATCATTATTTCAGGTCCACAGGTATATACTCCATCATAACGATTTTCATTAACAAGTTTTTCAACCATGTTTGTAACAAATCCTTTTTCACCATAGGTTCCATCATCAGTAGTAACAATTACACGATGAGAATTATTTTTCAACAGATTATTTGCCAAATCTTCAAAGAAAACTTCATTTTTTGATTTTGCGCCAATCAGAATAGTAACATCGTCATAGGGTTTAACAAAAGTCAACAATCTCATCATTGGGACTAGACCAGTTCCGCCACCAACCAGTAAAAGTTTTCCTTGTTTTAAATCAAAAGAATTTCCATATGGTCCTCTTACACCTATTTGTTGACCCACTTGAACATTGTACAATCCAGTTGATGCAGAACCATGTCTTCTTACGGTAAAAGCAGCTTTACCAGATTCTTGAGAGATCATTACACTCATTGGTAATTCATTAACTCCTGGAATCCAAACCATTGCGAATTGACCTGGAAGAACAGCAGACATTACATCGTCAGAGAAGATCAAAGTTCTAACAGTAGGGGTTTCATCAATTACTTTTTCAATTATGCAGATTTTTGTATGATTACGATTTCTTTGCAAGACCTATCATCTCATCTATTTTTGAATACCCTTTTCTTTTCATGTACTGAAGTATTCCTTGATTAATATCATTAAAAACATGTATCCAATTATCACCAATTGCACTTCCTAATTGAATTGCAGAAGATCCTGCTAAGATAAATTCAATGGCATCTTCCCATGTAGATATTCCACCACATCCAATTATTGGGATTTTGTATTTTGAAGAAATTTCATAAACACATCGTAATGCACCGGGTTTGATTGGAGTGCCAGATAATCCACCGAATTTATTACTCAGAATAGGTCTTTGAGTTTCAACATCAATTGCTATCGCTCTGATTGTATTGATTGCAGTAATTGCATCGATTCCAGAATCAATTGCAGCATTTACAGTGTTAAGATAATGAGTTGTCCCCAATCCAACTTTCGCTATAACTGGTACATGAGTGGAATTTTTTACTATACTTACAATTTTCTTGACTAGTTCAGGATCATCTCCTACTTCTAGTCCCACCTTAGCAACATGTGGACATGATAAATTTAGCTCATATGCAGTAACTTTACAGTTTTTGAATTGCTTAACCATCATTTCAAAGTCTTCAGGAATAGAGCCTACCAAACTAACAATGATTGGAACATCTTTGTTAGATTCTATCATTTTTGCAAAAGTCGGAGCCCCTGGATTTGATAATCCAACTGCATTAATCCACCCGCCTCCATTTACACTGAAAATAGTAGGATTCGGATATCCATCCCATGGTTCTGTGCTAAGAGATTTACTAACAACCGCACCGGCACCTGAACGATAAAGTCGATTAAAGACATCTAATGAAATGCCCAATATTCCAGAAGCCAGCATCATAGGTCTTTCTAGTTGAATTTTTCCTATAGAAGTAACCAGGCTGGGTTCCACTTTGAATCATGTACGTAGTTTCGAATATAATAGTTGATTCACAAGGTTTCTAGTACCTTTTTAAAAGGAGACTTAGAATTAGCTAGTCATGTATTCTGTAATCTTAACAGAGTTGGGAATCGTAGTTTTCAAAGATGAAAAGATTGAAAAGGCATTTCCTTTCAAAGATTCGGTTAGAGATTATCTTTCTATCAAAAAAAAGGAATCTAGATTAAATGAACTCGTAGATTATCTCAGTCCACTTCAAAGAGGAGTTACAGTTAGTGATGAATCATTGATGACATTACTGAAAAAAAGTTCCATAGATGCACAAATGATGGAAGAAGTAGAATTAGAAAAAATTCAAGCAATAAAGCCTCAAATAATTGTTGATGCGGGATTTGCAGAAAGCGTACCTGCAGCATTATCTAAATTAAGAGAATTTGCAATGGGATTATCATCATCAAAAGTAACAGAAATTTCAGAGAGTCCAGATCTTCACATCATTCAAGCAATAAATTCATTGGATGAGATTGATAAAATTGCTAATGGACTTAGCTCAAGATTACGAGAGTGGTATGGATTACATTTCCCAGAATTAGACAACATAATAGATAGCATTAATGGTTATGCGCAAATTGTTTTGGCTGGAAAACGAGAATCATTAACAAAAAAAGTGTATGAAGACGCAGGATTTCCTGAGTCAAAAGCAGATATGATTTCTTTGCTTGCATCAAAAAGCAGAGGCGGAGATATTTCAGATGTTAATTTAGCAATTGTGCAATCCATAGCAAAACAAATTTTGGATTTCCATGATTTACGAAAAAAATTAGAAGATCATGTTGAATTAGAAATGCAAACTATTGCACCAAATCTTTCTGCTATTCTTGGAGCTGCAGTAGGTGCAAGAATATTAGGAAGGGCTGGAAGTCTAAGAAAATTAGCATCAATGCCTGCAAGTACAATTCAAGTAATAGGTGCAGAAAAAGCACTCTTTAGATCATTGAAGACAGGAGCTCAACCACCAAAACACGGATTATTGTTCCAACATGCAATGGTCCATGCTGCACCTAGATGGCAAAGAGGAAAAATTGCAAGAGCTATTGCTGCAAAGGCAGTCATAGCTGCAAGAGTAGATGTGTATGGAGAAGGCATCAACAAAACTTTACTAGAAAAACTAAACGTTAGAGTAAACGAAATTAGTAAAAAATACGAAAATCCTACTGAAAGAGAAACCAGAAAACCAGAATTATTCAGGCGTGAGGGTGGAGAATCTAGAAGAAGAGAAGGTGGAGATTTCAGAAGAAGAGAGGGTACTGATTCTAGAAGAGAAGGTGGAGATTTCAGAAGAAGAGAGGGTACTGATTCTAGAA
>JACRND010000129.1 GCA_016234975.1 Nitrosarchaeum sp.
ATGTGGGCATCTCTATTTTATGATGTGATACAACCTGGTACTTTCTTTAGCTCTACTGGACTTGGAACAATGGGATGGGGATTCCCTGCTGCAATAGGTGCCAAAGTCGCAAGACCCGATGTTCCTGTGGTGGATATTGCAGGAGATGGTAGTTTTAGCATGACAGAAAACTCCCTTGCAACTGCAGTGTTGGAAGATATCCCAGTGATTGTATTTCTCTTAAATAATTTTACATTGGGAATGGTTGCACAATGGCAAAGAACTTTCTATAATAGAAGAATGATAGGAGTTGATCAAGGAAAATGCCCTGATTATGTAAAACTAGCAGAATCATATGGAGCTCAAGGAATCCGTGCACAGTCAATGGATGAACTCGATAAGGCAATCAAAACAGCATTGAAGAGCGATGTTGCGACAGTAATTGATATCCCAATTGATCCTGAAGAAGACGTATTGCCATTTGTAGCACCAGGAACTTCTCTTGCGGATATGATCTTACCTTCATAGTGATTATCATGTGGGCCATTCTTACTCTTTTAGTTGAAAATAAACCTGGAATATTGTTTAAGGTCACTCATCTTTTCAGATCCAGAAATTTCAATATTGACAGTATTTCTGTAGGTGTAACTGACAATCCAGAATATTCAAGGATGACTATTACCACATATGGTGACGAAAAACAAGTTGAACAAATAGTAAAACAGCTTGATAAGATGATTGATACCATAGAAGTAAAACACTTAGATGAGCACAAAACGGTATATCGAGAACTAAGTATTTTTAAGATTAAACTAAGTAATGCTAATGATAGCATGGAGGTAAACAAATTAGCAAATGCATATGGCGGCAAAATACATGATGTCCGAAAAGATTCCATAATGGTAGAGTTGACTGCAACTCCTGATCAAATCAGGGCATTTGAGGAATTGGCAAAACCATTTGGAATCATCGAGGTTGCAAGAACTGGTGTTGCAGCTTTACAAAGGAGTGGGGCATGAGAATTAGAATTTTTGATACAACACTAAGAGACGGTGAACAAACACCTGGCATTTCACTATCTCCAGATCAAAAACTTGCTATTGCAAAAAAACTTGACATCCTTGGTGTTGATGCAATTGAAGCCGGGTTTCCAGTAATTTCTGAAGGCGAATTCAAAGCTGTGAAGATGATTGCAAGCGAAGGTTTGTCTGCTGTTATCTGTGGGTTGGCTAGAACTAATACAAAAGATATCGACGCTGCAGTTAATGCCGGTTTAAATTACATCCACACATTCATTGCAACTTCTGATATTCACTTGGAGTATAAACTCAAAATGACACGAGAACAAGCACTTGCAAAAGCAATAGAAGCAGTGGAATATGGTAAATCTAGAGGACTTCAAGTGGAGTTCTCTGCAGAAGATGCAACACGAACTGACCGAACTTTTCTTAAACATGTATTTGGTGAAATTGCAAAAGCAGGTGCTGACAGAATCGATATCCCTGATACTGTTGGCTATGCAACTCCTGAATATATGGCAGAAATCACTAAAGATGCAATTCAAGTTACAAAACTTCCAATCAGCGTTCATTGTCATAATGACTTTGGATTGGCAGTAGCTAATGCATTATCTGGAATAAGGGCAGGTGCACAATGTGCTCATGTTACAATTAATGGGATTGGTGAAAGAGCAGGCAATGCAGCATTGGAAGAATTTGTCATGGCTTTGAAGTGCTTACCATATGATCAAAAATATGAGACCGGAATTAAATCTGAATTGCTTTATGAGACATCTAGATTCATCTCAAAAACTGTAGGTGTTCAGGTCCAACCAAACAAAGCAATTGTAGGTGATAATGCATTTGGCCACGAATCTGGAATCCACACACACGGTATATTGAGTAATCCATTAACATACGAGCCAATTAGTCCTGAATTAGTTGGAAGAAAGAGATGGCTTCAAGTTGGAAAGCATGCAGGAATACATGGCATGAATGCAATGCTTGCTGAATACGATATTCATCCAACAGATGATCAGGCAAAACAAATTCTTGATAAAGTGAAACTTATTGGTGACCAAGGAAAACAAATTACTGACGTTGAGCTACTTTCTATCGCAAGTAATATTTTAGGAGAAAAGGGAATCAAACGAATTGTTCAATTAACTGGATTTTCAGTATCTACTGGAATTGGAACAATGCCATATGCATTTGTTAAATTGAACATTGACGGCAAGGACTTTATCGGAACTGATTATGGTGTCGGCCCAGTTGATGCCGCATTAAACGCAATTCAAAAAATCACCGGACAAATATCTGAACTTAGAATCAAAGATTATGGATTGGCATCAATATCTGGTGGTTCTACTGCATTATGTGAAGTAACAATCCGAGTTGAAGATGCACAAGGAAATAGCGTCTCTGCAAAATCCATAGGAGAAGACATTGTTACTACCAGCGTTCAAGCAGTAATTGACGGTATTAACAGAATCATGCTCAAAAAAATGCTAAACCAGAAGCAATTAAGCTAAATCCTAAAATTCCCTTACTGTAAAATTCCGTCATGTACAAAATTTCCCTAATCACCGGAGATGGAATTGGTCCCGAACTCTCCAATTCCGCGGTATCTGTATTGGATACCATTAATGACAAACTTGATTTGAAATTTGATATTACAAAATTACAGGCAGGAGATACGGCATTAAAAGAAACTGGAAATGCACTCCCTGATGAAACTATATCAACAATAAAAAGATCCGATGCTTGTCTAAAAGCACCAGTTGGTGAGAGCGCAGCTGATGTAATTGTTGTACTAAGACGCATGCTTGATCTTTATGCCAATATTAGACCCGCAAAATCATATCCACACATGCCTGCATTAAGGGATGATATCGATATGGTAATTGTTCGAGAGAATACTGAGGATCTTTACACTGGTAAAGAATTCAGCTTGGGAGATTCAGCAGTTGCATTGAGAATAATATCAGAGTATGCCTCAAAGAGAATTGCAAAATATGCGTTTGAAACCGCAAAACAGCGTAAAAAAAAAAAAAAAGTTACATGTGTTCATAA
>JACRND010000130.1 GCA_016234975.1 Nitrosarchaeum sp.
GAATTTCATTCTAGAAGAGTATTATTTGTAACGTAAATTCAGAAATTTATAAAAATAAAATAACAAATAAAAAACAAATTCTCAAAAATATAGTGTTCATTGAATCAACGGTGGGGTCATTATGTGTATGTATGATTTTAAAATTAAAAATCTAGAGTGGTTAAAATACACAAAAGTGTAAATGATATTGTAAAATGCACTAGTCATTCAAAGGATTTAGATGAACATAATTTTATTACTAAATATCATTATCAAAAGCTAAAGATATTAAAAAATGTAAGCTAATATCATGCCAATCTCAATCCAGTAGTATGGTAGATGGCACAAAACTGATAGAAAAGGTTCTCTTCAAATTTGCAAAACAATGGATTGCGGGTGATGACATCAGTGATGCCCTAGAATCAGCAAGAATTGCATACAAAAATGGAAGACATGCCATCATCAACAAGCTTGGGGAATATAATAAAACAAAAGGATCCATTGAAAAAACCATTCTAGAGTATGAACAGATAGTCTCTTCATTTAGAAAATGGAAAGTAAGAGGGGCAATCTCAGTTAAACCAACACAGGTTGGAATGTCAATTAACAGCAGAGCATGTCTTGTGAGTTTTGAAAGATTGATAGGTCATGCATCAAAATCACAGGTATTTGTATGGATAGACATGGAGTCATCAGACCATACAGATGAGACCCTTGAGTTGTACTATGATTTGTTTTCAAGATATGAGCGATTAGGCATTGCAATTCAGGCTAATCTAAAGCGTAGTTATGATGATGTCAGGGATCTTATCAGACAAGGAGCCAAAATTAGGCTTGTAAAGGGCGCATATAGAGAAAACGGGAAAATAGCATATAAGACTAGAAAAGAAGTTGATCAGAATTTTATGAAAATTATGGGAATGCTATTTAGAGATGCAAATGAATTTGGGATTGCCACGCATGATTCAAAACTAATTGACAATGCAATTTTATTGTCGAAAAAATATCATAAAAAATTTGAGTTTCAGTTTTTAAAGGGAATAAGAGATGAACTAAAACCACATCTTGTTAAACAAGGATTAATAGTGTCAGATTACATTCCATATGGAACAAATTGGGTACCATATTCAATCAGAAGATTGCGTGAAAGAAAAAGAAACATATTGCTTTTAGGAAGTTCGTTTATTCAATCGCATAAAGTTTGAGTTTGTGATCTTAAAAATTGTTGTAGATAAATTTCACCACCAGCACCTTTTCCAGTGGTACCAGAACTTTTCCATCCAACAAAGGGTTGACTTTGTACAAGTGCTGCGGTTGTTGCACTGGATGCTCTATTTGCATAAACTGTTCCTGCTTGAATTTTTTCAAAAAATTCATCGATCTGTTTTGCATCTTCAGAAAATATTCCAGCAGTAAGACCATACTCGGTTTTGTTTGCTAGTTTTATTGCTTCATCAAAATTATCATATGTATCAATACACAAAAATGGTAAAAACAGTTCTTCAGTTACAAGCTTGTGATCTTGTGGAAGATCTGTCACAATTGTTGGTTGAACAAAGAAACCGTGTTTATATTCAGAATCTTCAATTTTTTTTCCTCCAAAAATGATCTTCCCATCTTTTTTTGCAAGACTAACTGCATCTTCAAATTTTAAAATAGCGTCCTTGTTGATCACTGGACCCAAAAATGTATCGCCAGACCAGGGCATGCCGATTTTTAGAGATTTGCTCTTATCTGTCAGTTTTTTGATAAATTGCTCAGCAATATCTTTTTGTACATAAACTCTAGAGCACGCACTGCATTTTTGGCCACCAAATCCAAATGCCGCACGCATAACTCCTTCAGATGCCTTGTCTAAATTCGCATTTTTAGTAACAATTACAGGATTTTTTCCGCCCATTTCTGCGATAAAAGGTTTTGACGTACGTTCTGTGAATTTTTTCAGACCATACATACCTACATCATGAGAACCAGTAAATGCAATACCATCAACATCTTGGCTTTCAATAAGTGCCCTTCCAACTACATTACCATCTCCTGTAACAAAGTTGATAGCTCCTTCTGGGAGTTTATCCATTATCATTTTTACAAAAAAGAATGAAGATAGAGGGGCTGCACTAGCTGGTTTTAGCACTGCAGTGTTACCTGTAAGTAATGCTCCGGTTGTCATTCCAATTGCAATTGCCGATGGAAAGTTAAACGGTGCGATTATTCCCCACACTCCATATGGTTTTAGAACAGCTCTGGTCTTTTCATGTGGATTTGGATGAGGTGTTTGCTTACAAAATCCTTCATTTTTTTCTAGCTGATACGAATAAAATCTCATAAAATCTATTGCTTCATCAATATCATTAATTGCCTCAATTCGAGTCTTTCCATTCTCAAAGGACATCCATGCAGCAAGTTCAAATTTAATTTTAGAAAATTCATCTGCTGTTTGCTTGAAAATTTTAGTTCTATTTTGATATGGAATACTGCTCCATTTTGCAAAAGCATTTTTTGCTGAAAAGATTGCATCATTTGTTTGAGATAGGGTTAGTTTTGGAAAGGTACCAAGAACAATTCTGGTGTCAGAAGGTGATTTTACATCAAATGTGTCATCAGAAAAAATTTGTTTTCCACCAATTATTGCAGGATATTTTTTTCCAAATTGTTTTTTTATAAATTCTACTGCATCTTCAAAATTTTTATTAAATTCTTCCTCTTTTCCTTGTGCCACAGTATTTCCCCAAGTGTATTCGTTTTCAAATTCAGCCAAGTTAGTTTCCTCCTGAGGAATAAAGCACTTCAGCAATCATTCTAGATGCCAAATGGGATGTTCTATCTTTGACATCATAATTAGGACATACTTCCATAATGTCCATACCTATAATGCCCTTCTTTGCAATTTTTTGCAAAAGGTAAACAGCCTCTATACCACTCAATCCTAGAGGAACTGGAACCGAAACTCCAGGTGCATGTGCAGGATCCACACAATCCATATCAAATGAAACGTATACTTTGTCTCCTAATTTCTTTAGTACTGAATTTGTCACTTGCTCTATTCCCTTCTCTTTTATGTCAAAAGGTGTAATCACTTCTAGATTGTATTTCTGTATGTTATCCAATTCTTCTTGTTCAGGAGTCCGAATTCCTATTTCAACACTTGACTCTATTTCAATATTTGAAAGTACATCATTTACCACAGAGCCGTAGTAGTTTGTAGTTGAACTTACAAAGTCTGGATGAGCATCAAAATAAACAAGAGAGACTTTTCCTATTTGTTTTGTCATGGTATTGATAATCTGTTGTGTGATTGAATGGTCACCTCCTATTGAAATAGGTATTTTTGAAGATGCAGAAATTTTATCATAGATAGTTTCAATCTGATCCCTGTTAATATTTCCAATGTCATACACTTTTTTTTCAGTGCCTTTAAAGGGACGCCCAAGTGAAATTTCTCCATCTCTTTCATAAGAGTCACGTAGATTAGATATTTGACGTATTTTGAAAGGAGCTTCTTCTGTTCCTTTTCTTTGTGCATGTGACTGAGATTCATCTGGAATGCCAACTATTACAAATTCTGCTTCATCAAAATTATCCGTGTTGGCCCAGCAAATTTTTTCCATGATTAGTTTACAATACTGTAGGATTTGTATTTTTAATATTGTAAAATTCTCAATACTTACAAAAATTTTGATGGTTTTAGAATACCCCTTTTTTGTTTTCAACCCTGATTTTAGTATTACAATATTATTCAGTTAATATTACCTATATCAATCAGAAAAATTTATGCTATCGTATATGCTCTTAAACTGTAGTCCTGGCTCAGAGGTAGATGTGATCTCAGAGATTAGTTCGCTTGCAGGAGTAATTGAGGTAAATGGAGTCTTTGGAAAATATGATGTTTTTGTAAAGATATTCGCTGAAAATCCTGATGCTATGGAGCTGGTAGTAGCACAAATTAGAAAAGTCAAGATGATCAGCAGTCATACACTTCCTGTAATTTATGGACAGGGAGGAACAATTGATAAGGAAATAAATCCATCTCGAATTTAGGATGTTGAAACTTGGGACCAATAATGGTTCAGTTACTTGGTGAAAGTTCCAATTAAAATTA
>JACRND010000136.1 GCA_016234975.1 Nitrosarchaeum sp.
ATCATGTGGTTCAATTCCAACTGGAACTAACAATTTTACATCAACTTTTTCTTTACCAACAGTTTGTGAAAATTCATGTAAGGGGTAAAATGATGCCATAACCTGCAGTTTTGATTCGTTTGTTTTCTTGAATTGGTTTGAATCGCTTGAAAAAACTGCAAATGAGATTAGAGGAATTGTGATTGTAATTGTAATTATGGCTAATTTTATTTGATTATTCACAGACAGTTTTGATATAAGTTATTAATAACTTTATAAAATGTTAATAACTTTAATTGCTAAACTTATAAGATAATTAATAACAATTATCATTTATGCCCATAGTTTCAATTTCATTGAATCAAGAAATTTTGTCAGAATTAGACAAGCTACAAAAAACTATGGGCTTTTCAGGTAGGTCTGAAGCAATAAGGGCAGGAATCAGAACTTTTGTTTCAGAAGAAAAACAAAAGTTGGAATTAACAGGGAATATTCATGCTATTCTTTTAGTTGTTCATAATGATGAGTTTGATCATGTTGTATCTGGAATAAAACATAATTTTGAAGATCTGATTACAACACATCTTCACAGTAAGATTGAAGGAGAGAAGTGTATGGAATTATTTGTAATTGATGGTGATGCAGAAAGAGTATCAACTATTACAAAAGATTTTCAAGTAAACAAAAATATGGATACTGTAAAATTGGTAACATTATAAAATTAATTAGAAATTGATTTTTGAAAAGCGATTTCTTGATGCCAAAATGACTACAAATAGTGTAGAAAATAGGATCATAGTTGTAATGGCTCCAAATTCAGGAGCAACGACGATTCCAAAATCAGTTTCTTGACCTGTATTTCTAATGTTTTCAAATCTAATAATTGTTGGACCTGTTTGATCCTTGGCAAATTCATACTGTTCGAATTCTCCACCAACTTGTGCTGTTTTAGTTGTTCTATGAATTTCCTTACCGTTTTGTATGATTACAAAAGTATAATCAGAATTACGCAGTGGTTCTCCAGTTTTACCGTCTCTGATGGTAAAGATAAAATTTGTGTTTTGTCCTGGTACAATTTCTATTGGATCCCATGAAAGATTTACTTGAAAGTCTTCACTTTTCGTAAATGAAGTTAATGGAAATTCCATATTTTCAGATCTAGAAAGAGTAAAAGTAATCGTATCAGGCAATGGCTCTCCAGACTTTTTTAGTTGATTCTTTATGAATCTGAGATGATCCTGTAACAAAACAAAATGAACTATTCTTTCATCATCTTCAGTGTAATCGTCGATTGTTACTGATGCTTTAAACAAGTCAATTCCATTTACTTTACCTGTATAACTCGGGGACAAAAATTCTGCAAAATTCTTAGGAAAATGCACTTCTTCATGTACAACTGGAATGTGGGACATTTGTTTTTCACTCCAATCAAAAGGCATCTCAAATGTTACTTGTTTGGCAATAGGATCATACTTAAAATTGGAAATATTATCAAAATAGGACTTTATTTTAAACTGCACATCCTGATTTTGAGCGTCTTTTTGTAAAAATTTAGTGCTATCTGCAATGCTGAGATTTGCGTTGTAAACGCCAGAATTTTCAATTATGTTTGTTGGCTCATCAATTGTTCTTACCTCAATTTCAAAATTGTATAGTCCGGCTGAATTAAAAATAGGACCAGAAACCATTATCGGATTAGATTCTGTTCCATGCCATGCACCTAACAAAGAATCCTGCTCTCCATGAATTGTAATTTCATTTTCTTGTGTAGGATTTACTTTGATTGAAAGAACTCCATCAGGAGTAAAAAAATAGTTTCTAAATATCATTTTATTTTCATGAAATAGACCAATTAGAAATGTAACGTTTTTTGCCTTCTCTTTTGTTTCATCTTCAGTTGCTGTAATTGTAATTTGTTTTTCGCCGGTTTGCTCAAAAAACACTGGAAGTTCAACTGAAATTGAAATTTTTTTTCCTTGTACATCAACTGAGGGAATAGTATCAATTCCTAATCCGTGTCCATAGACGCTAGATGTTGGAAATAGTAATGATGTAGCTATTGTAAATATTGCAAATATTCCAAATTTTGATAATGACAACAATTATTCTGTGAGTGTTGGGGTTATTTTACTTTCAGCAATTCTTGAACTTTTTGAATCAAATCATCCATGGTATCAGCTTCCAGTATTGGTTGTAATTCATTCGGATCTTTGGCTCCAAGTGCAGATAAAGAATAGATATAATCTACTGTGGGCGTGTCTGTAGTAAGGTAATATTTTTCTAAAACATGATCCAATGCATGTGGTTCAACAGTTTGTGGCAATGCTTGTCTAACAATTTTATTTTTCCACATCTTTACTAGTTCTTCCCATTTGTCTAATGGTACACTGTCATCAATTTCAGGAATCAGTTCTACTTCAGCGCGAATGTACATTTTTTCTTCAGTTCCTAGTTTTTCATGTAATTCCGAAATGTTCTGATGGCCTTTTACAGTATATGGATCATAATTAGAAGGCTGTGCCAATGATGGCGGAATTATTTTATTAATTTTGAATTTATTGCGACCAACAGTCTCAATATGTAACTGCATCCCATCTAATTCAACATCTTTACATTTGATTATCTTTGCAATAGTACCTATTGATTTTGGTGCAGTCCAACCACTAATTGAGTTATTTGCATCAATTAGACAGACACCAAATTGGCCATCACCTAGCATGCAATCATCAACTAATTGCTTGTATCGTGGTTCAAAAATTCTAAGTGGTAGCTCTTGTCTTGGAAATAATACTAAATCCAAAGGAAAAATAGGCAGAATTTTTGTTTGTGTCAAACTGTTGTTATTTGATATGTCTTTAGATATATGGAATACGCAATCAATTTTAGTTATAAATTAAAACTTCAAATTTAGAACCCATTTTCGTTGAGAATTAATCCCAACAATGCAGCTCGTGTATACTTTCCATATTCGGCTTGCTCAAAATATTTTGCATTTTTTGTACTATCAACATCAGTTGAAATTTCATCTAGTCTAGGTAACGGATGCAAGATAATAGAATCATCTTTCATCTTTTGTAACAAATCTAGTCCCACAACATAACTTCCTTTTACCTTGAGATATTCTTCCTCATCAGGAAATCTTTCTTTTTGAATTCGTGTCACATAAAGAACGTCAAGATCATCGATGTATTCTTCAATGTTAGTAGATTCGGTAAAAGATAATCTCTTTTTTATTTCATAAACAGAATCAGACCTAATTCTTAATGATTCAGGAGAAATTAAATGGACATCAACATTGTAATTTCCAAGACCGTACAAAAGTGAGTAAACTGTTCGTCCATATTTTAGATCACCGATGATTCCTATTTTAAGACCATCAATCCTTTTCTTTTCTTTTCTTATTGTAAACAAATCTTGTATGGCTTGTGTTGGATGCTCTTCTGTTCCACTTCCAGCATTAATAACCGGTTTTGAAGAAACTTCAGCTGCAAATCTACTTGAACCGTCAAGAGGATGTCGCAATACAAGTACATCAGAATAAATCGACATTATTCTTACAGTATCTGCAAGACTCTCACCTTTTTGGGTAGATGATGATGAGATGTTGGAGATTCCTAGAGAGTTACCACCAACTGAGGCCATTGCAGCATCAAAACTAAGACGGGTTCTAGTACTTGGCTCATAAAACAGATAACCTAGTGTGCTTCCTTTACAAATCTCCCTTCTTTCTATGGAGTTAAGTTTCATTATTTTGTCAGTAGATACAAAGATCTGCTCAAGCTGAGCCTTGTTAAAGTCCTTGATAGAAATTATGTCTTTTTGATAGAACTCGTTCATTCTTTCAATGATATATACAGGTGACTATACAAAGTATTCTGATGCAAGAGTCCGAACTTATGGTTCGACGAATTAAGGAAGGTACTGTGTTGGACCACATTGATGAGGGAAAAGGTCTTCAGGTTCTAAATGCCCTGAGAATTGATGGAAAGGACGGAAGTCTCATAACTATTGCTCTTAACGTACCTAGCGGAAAATTCAAGAAAAAAGATATCATCAAAGTAGAAAACAAATTTCTAAAAGATGACGATACAAACAAACTTGCAGTAATTGCTCCAAAGGCAACTATCAATNNNNAAACTAATTATAAAGAGAAGAGTTGCACTTCCAAATGAAATAGACAGAATTTTCCGTTGTTCAAATCCAGATTGTATTACTAACAGTACTGAACATATTGAATCAGTGATGGATGTAATTGATAAGGAAGGAAGAGTACTAAAATGCAGATATTGTGCAAGAGTATTAGATGTTAACAAATTAAAATATAATTAAATTAAAAAATAATTAAATTAAAAATTTGAAAAAGATAGTACTTCTGGATTTATTGTCCCAGGATGATGAACATCATGACTATACCGTAGATAGCAATTGATTCAACCATACCTACGAAAATGAATACTTTTGACTGCAATGCTGGGTTCTCACTAATTACTGCAAGACCTGCTGCACCTACTTGACCCAAACCTATACCTGCTCCAGCTGCGGCCAAACCAAAGGCTAAACCTGCACCTAGAAGTTTCATAGAGCTTGCACTACCTGCTGCCGATCCTTCCTGAGCATAAGCGAGTCCAGAAAATGCAGTTGCAGATATTGCGATTGTTGCCAAAAGTAGCAATACGATATGTTTCATTTATGTACCGACTCTTCTAGTTCCATATTTAAATCATGATGATGTTTTAATGTTAAATTCGATCTAGTGTTTTCTTTTTGAATGATACTAAATCATTCTTAATTGATTTAGCAAAATTTTCATGATCATGTTCTAATGTCTTCTTGGAGTCTTCAACTAATTTTTTGATTTCTTCTTTTGCCATTATTTCCTACTTTCCATCTTAGCTTTCACTTTTTTTAACTTTGCGAATTCTTCTCTTTCTCTTTCTTCAAGAGTTGCAAGAATGAATCTTATTTTTTGTTGATATTGTGGTATAATGACATTTTCTAATGCATTAAGCAGTTTTTGTGTTTTTTCAAGTGCTTTTGCAAGACTAAAAATTGAATTTTCGTATTCTGCAGCTTTACAGATTTTTGGGAGTAATTCTTTGATCTGTTTTGCTGCTCTATCTATGGATGAATTGGTATCAGCAAATCCATACGGCATTGATTTTGTATCTTTTTCTCTTACTGTGAGAGCAGGGATTTTTACATCAACAACTCTTCTTGTATGGACATTAACCTCCATTACAGGCGGGGTAGATTCAGCAACAGAGTCGACAGTGTTAGTTCCTAATGCAAGATATGCTTCGTTGACTGATTTGTAAATATCTTGCAACGGATCCCAAATTCCACCTCTGGCTTTGGAGGCTTCTTCAATCATTTCTTCAATATTTTTTAAAAGAACTTTACGTTTATCATCTAAAATTTTCTGGACCATTTTAGCGACTTGACTAGATTTTTTATATTTTAAGAGTTCAATTTTTGTTGCAGCTACATTCTGTCCAAATGACATGCTGCTAGTTTTCCTGATAGTATTGGTCTACGTATTTGTCTTTAATCTTAGTAATCTCATTCTTTGGAAGTTTTGAAACAATTTTCCATAGTAAGGTAAGAGTTTCTTCTATGGTTCTATTTTCATCAGTTGCTTGTGTAAGAAATTCTTTTTCAAAGACATCACCTACATCCATGTATTTTAAATCAATATCTGTTAATCCTGCCTTACCTACAATTCCAGCTAGTGCTCTTACTTCTTGTGCTCTAGAGTATGCATCATAAACTTGATTTGAAATTTCACTGTGATCTTCTCTTGTACTTCCTGCACCAATACCATCTTTCATTAATCTGCTAAGACTCATCAAAATATTGATTGGTGGATAAACACCTTGTCGGAATAAATCTCTTCCAAGTACAACTTGACCTTCTGTGATGTATCCAGTAAGATCAGGAATTGGATGAGTGATATCATCAGACGGCATTGATAGAATTGGAACTTGGGTAACACTACCTTTTCTTCCATTTAATTTTCCTGCTCTTTCATAAATTGTTGAAAGATCAGTGTAGAGATAGCCTGGATAACCTTTTCTTCCTGGTACTTCTTCTCTTGCAGCACTGATTTCTCTTAGTGCTTCTGCATAATTTGTCATATCAGTTAGTATTACAAGAACGTGCATTCCAAGATCAAATGCCAAATATTCGGCAACAGTTAATGCTACACGTGGAGTGATGATTCTTTCAATTGCAGGATCATCTGCTGTATTTAGAAATAGAACACTTCTTTTTAATGCGCCTGATTCTTCAAGACTTCTTCTAAAATATTCTGCTTCACTGTATTGCACACCAATTGCAGCAAATACTACTGCAAAATCATCTTTTGTACCAACAACATTTGCTTGTCTTGCAATTTGTGCTGCAAGAATGTTATGTGACATACCTGAACCAGAAAATATGGGTAGTTTTTGTCCTCTTACTAGAGTAATCATTCCATCAATAACAGAAACGCCAGTTTGAATGAAGTCTTTTGGATATTCACGCTGTTCTGGATTCATTGGCTCTCCGTTGATATCTATGAATTTATCAGCAATTGGGTCTGGTAGTCCATCTTTTGGTCTGCCTAACCCATCAAATACTCTACCAAGAACTTCCTTTGATACTGGCATTTCCATAAGTTTGCCTACAAATTTTGCGCTAGTACCAGAAATAGATAATCCAGTTGTTCCCTCAAATACCTGAACTATTGCTTTGCCATTTCCAACTTCAAGAACTTTGCCTAATCTTCTTTCTCCTTCTTTAGTTTCAATTTCTACGAGTTCATCAAATGCTGCATTTTCAACATCATCAACAACTACAAGTGGACCTTTGATTTCTGCAATCTTGCTATATTGAACTCCACCTTTAGCTGTCAATTTGTAACTTTCACTCCTATAATAGATTTGAATTGTTCTTTCATATCAATATCTAATTGATCAAGTTTTGATATTTCATTATCTTTGATATCCATTCTAGCTTTGAGTAATGTGGAAACTATAGGCATTGCACGAATATCAGCTAATGATGCACTTTCTTTTAGTGCCTGTTGACCTCTTCTGTAAAATTCAACTAGTAGTTTTAATAATTTGTATTGTTTTTGCGGACTACAGTAAGTATCAACATCATCAAATGAATTTTGTTGCAACAGACCAATCTTTAACATTCTTGCAACCTCAAGAATTAATTTTTCTTCATCAGGTAATGCTTCTGGACCTAAGAGTCTAACAATTTCTTTTAGTGTATCCTCTCTTTGTAAAACACCATAAGCTTCACTTCTAAGAGATAACCAATCACTATTGATATTTTCACCCCACCATTTTGCAATGTCACCAAGATAGCCAGAATAGCTATTCATCCAGTTAATTGAAGGATAGTGTCTAGAGTAAGCAAGTTTTGCATCCAAAGCCCAGAATGTTTTGATAAATCTCATTGTGTGTGTTGTTACTGGCTCAGTAAAGTCTCCACCTGATGGTGAAACAGCACCAACCAGAGTAACTGAACCGTCACGATCAGGACTTCCAGTGGCTCTAACACGACCTGCTCTTTCATAAAATTCTGCTAATCTTGATGCAAGATATGATGGATAACCTTCTTCTGCCGGCATCTCTTCTAATCTTCCGCTCATTTCTCTAAGTGACTCTGCCCATCGACTAGTAGAATCTGCTACAAGTACAACATCATAACCCATATCTCTATAATATTCAGCAATTGTTACACCGGTGTAGATACTTGCTTCTCTTGCAGCTACTGGCATATTACTTGTGTTTGCAACCAAAACTGTTCTATCCATAAGTGGTTTACCACTTCGTGGATCTTTGAGATGTGGAAATTCAACAAGTACTTCAGTCATTTCGTTTCCTCTCTCACCACATCCAATGTAAACTACAACTTGTGAATCAGCCCATTTTGCAATTTGATGTAGTGTAACTGTCTTTCCTGTTCCAAATGCACCTGGAATAGAACCGGTACCACCTTTTGCGATTGGGAAAAATGTATCAATAACACGTTGTCCTGTAAGAAGTGGAACCGTTGGATCGTATCTATTTTTGTATGGACGTGGTTTTCTAACAGGCCATCTATGATACATCTTAAGCGGAATTTTTTGTCCATCTTTTTCAGTAGTAGCTAGTACAGTTTCTAAATTATAATCTCCTTCACTTACCATATTTGAGATCTTCCCACCAGGATGATCTGGTGGAACCATAATAGAGTGAACAATAAGGTCAGTTTCTTGAACAGTTCCAATAACATTTCCTGCAGCAACATTATCACCATTACTAATAGTTGGTACAAAATGATATTTTTTTATCATGTCTACAGGAGTGGTTGTGATGCCTCTGCCAATGAATGAGCCAGAAGCTTTTGATAATTCTTTTAACGGTCTTTGAATTCCATCGTAAATTTGTCCAATAATACCTGGACCTAATAGAACGCTAAGTGGGTTTCCTGTACCAATAACTGGTTCGCCAGGTTTTAGTCCACTTGTGGATTCATAAACTTGAATAAATGCAACATCGCCAGTTAGACGAATAACTTCGCCAACTAATTTTGAGTTACCAACAACTACAGTTTCATACATTTTTGCATCAGACATTCCATCAGCCTTAACTGCTGGACCGCTTACCCAAACAATTCTACCTT
>JACRND010000137.1 GCA_016234975.1 Nitrosarchaeum sp.
ATTGCATTTACTCAGAATGTCATATCTATTGTTGATGACAATAATCAATATTTTCTTGTATTGCTAGTTCCCCTTTCGGGTTATATTCTACTTCGTACTGAAAGTAGACGCATCAATTTTATTAATACTCGACTTGTTTCTAGTTCCATTTTAACAATTATCCTTATCAGTTCTGTTGCCTTAACTCCGTTTTCTATTGGTTCTAACTATTGGGGTACTGCGTATGCAGAAGAATTCTCATTTAGTGGTATAATTAAAGATGCTAATAATAATTTAAAATCAAATACTGTCACAACAGAGCCAATCAACTCCACATCCACAGAGCCAATCAACTCCACATCCACAGAGCCAATCAACTCCACATCCATCGAATCTTCTGAATCTGTGATTACTTCTAAAACGAATTTGTTAGCGCAATTTAATAAAACAGAATTAGAAAATCAAACAAATTCAACACAAAATACCGAATCAATCTCTTCTCTTGATCTAAATGGTGAGGATGGTTTTGTTATAATGACAAACCAAACATCTACAGATACTTTACAGGAACTAACCGTCTCTTCATGGGTAAAGCCAGATTATTCTAAAGGGTCTCAGGAATTTACTGTAATTAGTAAAGATAACTCATTTATTTTATCAATTAACAATAAAATTACACCAACAAAAATTGCTAAATTCTCAGTATTCGATGGTGCAAAATGGACCAGTGTTGAATCTACTACAACAATTGATGAGAAATGGACACAACTAAGTGCCACATTTAATGGAACATCAATTGAAATCTATGTTAACGGACAACTAGAGTCTACCAATACACTTGAAGAACAATTAACTTTATCTGTAAATGGCAATCTTGCAACCACAACAATTGACTCTTTATCATCAGAAGCGGATATTGTTATTGGTGCATCTGTTGATGTAAGGAAAGGTTCAGAACAAATCTCACGTCAATTTTCTGGTCAAATAAATGATGTTTCTTTATTTGATTCTCAATTAAACAATGTACAAATCAAATCACTTTATGATGAAAAATCAGAATATTATATGTCACAAAACTCTGTAGAAATCAATCTTGATACAATATTGGCAGAAATAATCACTGAACAATCTATCAACGCAACCTCTACAGACCTAGTCAACATAACTTCTACAGAATCTACTAAAATTATAGATACTGAATTGATAGTAAATGCAACTCTAGATTCTGTTAAAGAAACTTATCTAATTACAGAAAATGCTGAACTGTCTTTAGAATTCTATAATGAACATGATGTTTTGACAAATGAGATTAAAGAACTTGAAAATTCTTTACTATTATTATCTAAATTAGAACAAGAGTTAGAACAAGAACCAATCATAGCTAATACCACCGTAGCTGAGCCAACCAATGCCACCACATTAAAGCCTATAATTCTCAACTTTATCGGAATGTTGTTTACAATTCCACATGCAGATGCTACAACACCAACAATTGATGATCAATCAAAAATAGATATTGCAAATATAAAAGAACAGATTCTATTACTTAAGGAAAAGATTAATGCAATTAAAGCAAATGGAAAAACGAATGAGCAAGACATCAAAGAAGCTAAACTTCAACTTGAATCAATTTTAACAGAACTTAAACAAAATGCAAACAGTATATCACAAAATAATGATAATGTGACACAAAAAATACAAAATTCTACTGATAACATTGAAAAAATCGGTGATATAGAACCTGAAAATATAATTCAGGAAAATATGTGGATTGGAAATAATGAACAAATTACAACAAAGGTATATGATTCTGATGGAAATCTAGTTGATATCAAATATCAGTATGAAAAAATAAGAGATGGAAAATTCAAACTTGATCTAGCTTTTGATTCTTCAGATAATGTTAAACCAGGATTATACAAAGTCAAGACAACTCTTCTAGTTGATGGACAAACACACGTAATTGAAAGTGAGTTTGCATGGGGTCTGGTATCACTTAACACAAAAAAGAGCATCTACAAACCAGGTGAGATAGCAGAATTTGTAATTGTTGTACTTGATTCACAAGGACATCCAGTATGTGATGCTAACTTGTCTATGGGTATTACTGATCCAAACTCTATTGTTACTACACTAACTTCTGGAAATGAAATATCTGCTGATACTGAATGTGGTCTGTATAATACATCATTTGTAACTGGAAGTGAAGGAACATACAATATTAGTATCCGTGCAAAAGCATCTGAAATTGACACATCGTTTGGTACAACATTTGATGTTTTATCAAGCTATTCCTATGATATCATCAGAACTGCACAAAGTAAGATTGATCCAGTTACCAATACAAATGAATTTCCAGTCAGACTAGATATAGAGTCATTTGTAAATGTCAACGGTCCTATAGTAGTAAAGGAAACAGTTCCAATAACATTTGAAGTTACAACGGATGCGGATATAACCATAGTAAATAACACAAAAATTCTTACTTGGACAAAAGAATTAGTCAATAACAAAACATATGTGGAATATACTTATTCTGTACCGCTAATATTTCCACAACTATACTCACTTGGTAAAGTAGACATTTACAATAATGATCTCTTGCTATTTACTGAAGCAAGGAATTGGTATGTTGCAGCAGATCCACCATATAATAGCATACAAATTGGAACTGTCTCAACATATGCTAGTGCAGCAACTGCTACTACACATACATTATCGTATACTCCATCTGCAGGAAACGATAGAGTTTTAGTTGTTGCGCTTCATGTAAGAAGTGGCACAGCTCCACCCAATGGTGTTACATATGGAGGAACTCCAATGACACTAGCTGTAGGCTTACCAACTGGAACAAGCTCAAGAGCAGACATTTATTATCTAATTAATCCGGCTAATGGACCCTACTGGTCAACCCTCCTTGGCTGTCACTACTACTGCAAACAGTCTAGTTGTAGATGCTGTATCTCATAGAACAGCTGGAACTTTTACACCTGGTGCTGGACAGACTACACAATGGGATCTTAATCCAACTTCAGCCACATTAGATGCATATGGAACTTCAGAACTTGCTACCACTACTAGTACAACTATGAGCGAAACTCAATCAGCAACCACTTTCACTTGGGTTCACGTTGCTGCAGAATTCAAGCCTTCTGGCAAAAAATATCTATCTGAATCTGTAACAATGACAGACTCTCTTACCACATCCAAAACCACAACAAAGAATCTATCCGAATCACTCCCCCTTTCTGATAATACAGTCGGTATAGTTTCAGGCAAGTCCGTCTCACTATCCGAATCACTCCCACTGTCATCTACTGCAACTACTCCTGTAATCAAATCAACCTCACTATCCGAATCACTTCCACTGTCAGCTGCTCTCAGCACTGCTGCAGTCACATCCGTCTCACTATCCGAATCACTCCCACTGTCATCTACTGCAAC
>JACRND010000138.1 GCA_016234975.1 Nitrosarchaeum sp.
TATTGCCAAACAAATAAAATGATCTCAGTTAAAACCCAAACTGAGAGCATAGCCTCAATATTCCTCAAATTCAAGCGTGGAACGATTGCAACAATAATGATGGACCATGTTAGACCAAAATACGAAAGAAGTTGCCAGATTATTTCAGAACACAATGAGCTAAAATGGCAGTTTAATCCATCGTCAGAAAAATTACCGCAATACAAGACAAAAACAACATCAAAAGTCACAATAGATCATTTATCAGGACCTTCAAAAAATTTTGATTTTAAAACTGAGGTCAATGAGATGTATGTTCGCGAAATGGAAGGTTTTCTGCAAAGTATTGTGGAAAACAGACGCCCGCCAGTAGATGGAACTGAAGGGTTGAAAACATTGAAAATAGGATTGGCCGCGTTAGCCTCTTCTAAAACTAATAAAATAATCCATCTTTAATTAGAAAAACCAGATTTTTTTGAAATAATTTTATCTTTTTTTAATGATAGTTTTAACCCCTCATTTCTCTCGATTTTTTTATTCATGGATAGGATATCTGAATTTTTTTAAAATTTTTTCAAAATATCACTCATTCCAAAGTCAAGAGCAGGCCCCATTTTTTTATAAATTTCTTTGATTAACTTCAAATCTACTTGCTCGTCTACTGTCCATCTATAGTGTGATAGGTTTTTTTTATTTCTGAGATTAAAAGTCCTAAATTTTTGTTTATTATTTTTAATGTATAGCGTAACGTGCTCCCTTTCTGATTTTAACTTGGCATTTTCATACATGTGTTTTAAGACTTTAAAAGAAAAAACTTCCACATCTAGGCCATCAGGAAAAGTTGGAGGAGAAATATTTGATACGTAATCATATTTTCCTTTTTTAAAAATTTTAACTGCTTTTTCAATTATGCTGTAGTCTATTATGGGACAATCCCCAGTAACTCTTACTATGGAATTAACATTGTTTTTTTTAGCACATTTGTAATATCTAGCTAGGACATCGAATGAATTACCAGCAAAACCACTAATCCCGCATTGTTTTGCAATTTTTAATATTTCTTTGTCCTCATTACGTGTTGTAGTAGCAAGGACAACTTGGTCGATCCCACTAGTTTTTTTAACTCTATTAATAACATGCCAAATCAAAGGTTTTTTTTCAATTTTTGAAAGAACCTTATTGGGAAATCTACTGGATCCTGTTCTTGCTTGTATTATTACTGCAATTTTTCCATTTTTTTTAATTTTTGATTCTTTATACAACTCGCCTTTTGTTACTGCTACGTTAAATAAATAAGTGTAGAGATTTCTATTTTCTAAATTAATTATATTTTTCAAAAATTTATCATGATAAGAGTATTATTCCCCAATAATTGATTCATATCTGTGCACGACACAACCAAAAAATTTGAAAATAAAAATCACGTATTTGTAATTGCAGAAGCTGGTTCGAATTGGAAATGTGGTAGTTTTGGAGAGGATCTGAAACCAGCCAAAAAATTAATTGATGTAGCTGTTCGATGCGGTGCTGATGCTGTAAAGTTTCAAACATACAAACCAGAAACTATCTACGTGGAAAATGCTGGAGCAAGTAAATATCTCTCAGACCATGGTATTACTCAAAGCATCAATGATATTTTTAAACATCTTTCAATGCCATATGAAATGATCCCAGAATTAGCTAAATATTCACAACAACATAATATTACTTTTATGTCAACGCCGTTTTCAATTCAAGATGCAAAAGAAGTCAATCCTTATGTTCAAATTCATAAAATAGCTTCATTTGAAATTAATCACGTTAGATTAGTTGAATATTTGGCAAGAACCAATAAACCGCTTCTCATTTCAACTGGTGCAAGTACGTATGCTGAAATTGATTTTGCAGTTAAACTTGCACAAGAAAATAAAAATAATAAAATTACATTGCTACAATGCACATCAAAATATCCATGCCCAATAGAGGCACTTAATTTATCGGTAATACCCCAAATGGAAAAAAAGTATCATCTCCCAATAGGTTTTTCAGATCATAGTACTGACCCATTAATAGCTCCCCTCTTAGCCGTAGGATTTGGTGCTACTTGTATAGAAAAACACTTTACACTTGACAGAAACCTTCCTGGACCTGATCATCCATTTGCCTTAATTCCAGAAGAATTGGAATTAATGGTTAAATCGATTAGATCTGCAGAAAAAGCAATAGGAAATGGTAAAAAAGAAATTTTAGAAGTGGAATCAGAATTACGACAATTTGCAACAAGATCTATTCAGGCTACAAGAGACATATGTGAAGGGGAAGTTCTACAAGAAGGAATTAATTTTGATGTGTTAAGGCCTGGAAACCGAATTCGTGGAACGGAGCCTAGATTTCTCAATCAAGTAAATGGTAGAAAAGCTACAAAAAATATCAAACGTGGCGACGGTATACACGATTACGCATAATCTAACAAAACAAATTTGTTAATTTTATCACTCTGTCCACATCATCATTGTCTAAATTTGGATGAATGGGCAACGAGACAATGTTTTGTGAAACTTCTTCCGTAACTGGCAATGATATTTTTTTATTATAAAAACTCATTTTATGTATTGGATAATAATGAATTCCAGTTTCGACATTTTTTTCTTGCATTTTCTTCATGAACAAATTGCGATTTTTTACTTGAATCCAATATAGATGATAAGAACATTCCTGATTGTATGGCATTTTTGATACATCTTATTTTCAAATTTTTAGCAAGATTTTTACTATTTTCGTCATTGAGAGTAATAGCTCCGCCTGTTGGCATTGCCAAATTTTTTACTGGATGAAAGCTAAAACATACTGCATTTCCATGGCTTCCAATCGGTGTATTGTTATAAGATGCACCAGCTGCATGGGCAGCATCCTCAACCAATTTTATTTTATTTTGTTTACATAATTTTTTAATTTGAGTCAAATTGCACGGAAATCCACCAAAATGAACTGGCAAAACAACTTTGGTTTTAGATGTTATGGATTCTTCTATATGAGTTTCGTCTATACACATTGTAGTTGGATCTACATCTACAAACACCGGCTTTCCGCCATTATAGATGACTGCATTAGCTGTAGAAACAAACGAAAGAGATGGAAGTATTACTTCCTTATCTTTTATGTCAAAAAGCGACAATGCCAAATGTAATGCAGAAGTACCATTGTTTACTGCAACACATTCTTTAGAACCTGTATAGTCATTGAACTTTCGTTCAAATTCTAATACCTTGCCAGCCCCTCCTCCATATGCCCAAAAACGACTTTTCAGAACTTGTTTAATGACAAACTCTTCTCGTCTAGTAACAACAGGATCAAACAGTTTAATTTTTTCCATTTTTAAATTCAGATTCTAATTTTGAGTATATGAAAGAATTCCACCATTTCCCATTTCTCCATACATTGTCACGAATAATTCCGTCTTTGTGAAAATCAAGTAATTCATACAAGTTTACAGTTTCACTTACAAAACTATAGACTTCTGCAAAAACCTTGTGTAATCCTAATTCTTTGAATCCGTATGACATCAAAAGATTGATGGAGTCTTTAGTTTCTAATTTCTTCTGCCAATCCTTTCCACTCAAGTATATTGAAATTTCCGCATGACGATTCTTCCAATCTATGTAAGTTAAACCACAAACTCCAATCAAGCTCTTTCGTTTATTGAGTATCCCGAACATAATGTCACGTGGAGGAGTTTGTTTGTGAAGCGATTCAAACCACGATTTTTGATTAAACATGTTCAGCAATCTATATTCACGTGTAGTTCGTTTTACAAATTTACTATTTCTCCAATCTCTTAATTTTATTAGATCACCCTCTTCTAATCCTCTAAAAAACACATATTTCGATTCTAGCATCCGCAACTCTCCAAACAATGCATAAAAAAATGTTTTTTGTGTAACGATTTTTAATTAGATATGTAGTTAAATATACACATGAAAAAAGTTGTTGGATTTTTGTCTAGACAGCATGGGTATAATGTACTTCAATCGTTAGTAAAATCTCGAGAATATGAACTGATAAAAGTTTATACTCACAAACTAAATCCAAAATCCCAAGATCCAAATCGTTCTCAAAGATCTGATTATGATTTATTTGTAAAAATGTGTTCTGACAATAATATTACACTGGAATCAATAGATTCTAAGGATTATACAATAAACAATATTCCAAAATGTGATTTCTTGGTAGAA
>JACRND010000139.1 GCA_016234975.1 Nitrosarchaeum sp.
ACGCCGATCCCACCACTAAATCATTATCTTATTATCAAATAACACCATAATTTTGTTGCCGAGCAATGAGGAAGAGTTAGAGTAATGACTTTGATATGAAGTAAAACTAATGGCTCTGAGCTCCGGCATGTTTTTATGAATTATTGTCTGTTTTGATTTTGTTGAATTTTGAAAAACGTGATATCATTCTGATTGTAGGTCTTTTACTTTTTATGATTGGATTAATTCCATTTATAGCGCCAATATATGCGGTTTTAATTGTAATTATAATGTATTTTGGAATAAAATTCTATGTTGGAAGTAGACAAAAATCTATACAAAAAGAGTTAGGCGAAGGCATATGTGCTGATTGTGGTTCTAAAATATCTAATCAAAAGTGCCCAAATTGCGACTTTGTAAACGAATAACTCCCACATATGCCTTGAAATGATAAAAATCAAATTTTTATGATAATTTTGAGATATGTGACTTTGGTAAATGATGTTTCTATAAACATCAGTACTTTAAATCACTCCATTTAATCGGTCTTAGACTGCATTTGCAGTTCTCTCTTTTTCCACATTTAGGACAATTACAATAACAGAGCAATAGTGGAGAATTACATCCAATACATTTTGTATATTCTGCGAAATCTTCTCTCATCAAGTAGACATATGGTACAATGAAAATTAAATGTAAAAATAATATTCTTAAAATTTGTTTAATGTTTAATATTTATTCTAAATAAATTTTTATCAATCAATAATCCCTAATGCATTATTATGCATTAGTCTTTGGCATGTGTTCCTTGCAATAACATTTCAAATCAGCACATTCTTTCATTTCATGAGTGTATTCATCAAGAGGGACCTTTTTTGTTTCACAGAAACACACATCTGCTGGTGCAAAGCACTTTACGCAATAGCTCATAGTACCATAATACACTACACAATAATAAAGTACTTTACTCAATATCTGTAAATCTATTTGAATATATCTGATTTAATCAAATAAATGTTTATAAATTAACAATTCATCTTAAATAATTATCTCAAGTAGAACGTAACATTATGGCAACAGCTTATGTCTTGATTAATTGTGAACTAGGAAAAGAAGATGCAATAATTGAAAATCTAAGGCACATAGATTCTGTCAAGGAGGTACATGGTACATTTGGTGCATATGATATAATTGCAAAGATTGAGCACGCTGAAAAAGAGAAACTACGTGAAATTATTATTTGGAGTATTCGAAAAATTGAACACATTAGATCTACTCTTACTCTTATGGGAATAGAAGGACAAAACTAATGAGATGTCAAAAGCTTACGTTCTAATAATTAATGAATCTGGAACTGAAGATTCCGTCATATCCAATCTGCATAAAATTGAAAGTGTAACGGAAGCACATGGTACATTTGGCCCACATGATATTCTGATAAAACTTGAATCAAATGATGAGCAAAAAATTCAAAATGATATATCTAATGGAATTAGAAAAATTCAAAAAATTTGCTCAACATTGACATTATTGGTCAATGAAAAGGATGGTTTTAGAAAAATAACTCAAAGTGAAAAGGATGTTTTAGACAAATACATGGCGCAAGCTTTCATAATAATTCATTGTAACAGGTCACAAGAATCTCCAATCTTGCAAGAACTAAAAGAAATAACCGAGGTGGTGGAAGCTGATAACCTGATTGGATCTTTTGAGATAATTTGTAAACTTGTTGCTCCAACATACAAGATATTTCAGATATTATTGGCAAAAAGATTCGAAAGATTACAAACATTAAATCTACGATCACATTAAATGCGGTTGGAAATCAGGGTTTTAGTAAATGATTTTGTTGTTTGTACTAAAAATCTAATGATAGATTAAGTAAGGCATTTTATCCTTAGTGTCTGGAATTGGATTTGCACACTGCCCACATTTTGGGCGAATTATTTCCGCATCAAAATCTACCTCGCCTATCGGCTTTTGGCAAATCGCACACCTAATTGTTTTAGTATCATAAATATTCAAATCTCATTTAACCTCCTGTAACTGCATCAAATAATGCACATTCACAGTCATCTCGTTTTTCACAATAAGGGCATTTACAATGGCAATGCGGTAGTGGACTGTGGCATTTATTACAATCTGTATATAGATCAACCTTTTCTAGTAAGATAAATGGCATTATTGGTGCTCCAAATCCATCCAGCCTTCACATGAAAGACAAATTTGCATCCCTTCATCATTTTCATAACTCTCTGAACCTGGGGGGCATTCACATTTTAGAACATCATACATATTTTCTGTATGAACTCATGATATTATAATTTAAATTCAAAAATCTTAAAAAATATTCATTATTTTCAATTATTATTAGATGTTTGTTCATATTTTATACAATCAATGATAAATTCCATTGTTAGAATAATGAATCATGAAAGATAAAAAACAAAGAGACAGAGAAAAATTCAGAGAAAAACTAGACAAAGATGAAGTCATGGCATTTACTTGAAGATATGGCAAGTATTTACCAACAAATCTATGATGCAAATTTGGATAGGGAATTTGAGACAATACTGGTCAAACTTCTGCGATACAATATGTCTCCTGTTGTTGAAATACCTGTACACCATTTTTTACAAGAATACATCGTAATACGTGATGATTTTTGGAGTCAATTTGGAAAATGTAATTCATTTGATTTGGCATTTGATAGGTATTACCAATATGCAAAAAATAAATGTGCATTAATAGATTCACTTTTGGATAATCTGAATTTTGCACTTAGCTATGATCCACTTCGAAATGATTTGTCTATGATGATGAAAGAGGGACTAACATTTTAAATTTTATAAAACAATCTAGAATTACGATCTGTCAAATTAATGGAATATTTTGTTCGTATCAAGAATGGATATGGGATTCTTTAATTCTTAGAAAATGTATTTCTTGTGGATGACTTCCATCAATTATGATAAAGAAAACTTGTGTGTGAACTGTGATCTAAAATTCCAAAAATCGATTAAAAAATGCCCTCATTGTAAAAA
>JACRND010000021.1:0-5459 GCA_016234975.1 Nitrosarchaeum sp.
GTCCAGATAGAAGGATATCAGTCAAATAATTTATCAGTGTCCTTGTAATGAAAAAATTAGTGAAGCTTTAACTTGAGTAATACGTGAGAATATTGTAAATAAAATGAATTCTGCAATACTAATTACATATGATAAAGAAGACGCTGTGACTGAAGCTATAGGATTATGCGATGCTGCAGGAATACAAGTTATACATACAATAAAACAACATTTTCTAAAGAAACCAAAATACGGAATTAGTGGAGGGGTTTTAGAGAAATTAGAAGAAATTGCAGAAAAACTCAAACCAGATGTTATTGTTTTTGATGAAATACTAAAGCCAAGTCAAAATTATAACCTGGCCTCTGCATTACATAGAGAAATTTTAGATAGAGAAGCATTAATTCTGGAAATTTTTGAAAGCAGGGCATCAAGTGCTGAATCTAAATTACAAGTGAAATTGGCCCAACTACGATATGAACTTGTTAGGGCTAAAGAAAAAGTACGTCTCTCTAGTATGGGAGAACAGCCAGGATTCATGGGAATAGGAAAATTTGAGATCGATGTATATCATGACGATATCAAACAACCATATCTCTTGCAGGATATACTTCGTCTGGAAAAACTACATTATTTAATAAAATTACAGGAGAGTCTAGAGAACAAAGCAAAAGTCTATTCACAACTCTCTCTACAACTACAAGAAGATTTTCCATTGATCATGAACCATTTTTAATTGCAGATACTGTTGGATTTATCAGTAAATTACCTGCGTATATGATTGATGCATTCAAATCTACATTAGAGGAATTGATTCACACTGATGTCATAATAGTTGTAGTCGACATTAGTGATTCGTTATTTGATTTGAGGAAAAAATTTGCAAGCTGTATGCGAACATTAAGTGAATTGGGAGTTGAAATGGATAGAATAATTTTTGCTTTAAATAAATCAGATTTATTGACAGCTGATGAAATTGAAGAAAAAATAGAGATTCTTAATTTAAAAGATCATAAAAAACGGATGGTAGTATCATCTAAAACAGGATACAATGTTAATGAATTAAAGAATCTAATCAAAGATGTTATTCAAAGTCAAAAATCACCAGAATTCAGAAAAGATACTCCGAAGGAGTTTGACAACACATATGGTAATTGAGGTCGTAAGGATTGGACAACGTCTTGTTAGAGATGATAGAGTAACTACACATGTAGCTCTAGTTGCAAGAGCTTTTGGTTGCACCAAAATATACATGACTGAAGTAAATCCAGAGATTAGAGATACTTTAGAGAAAATCAATAATACTTGGGGTGGAAATTTTGTTGTTGAATTTATTGATAATTGGAAATCAATTGTAAAAAAGAAAAAAGAAGAATACAAAATAGTTCATCTCACTATGTATGGAGAAAGCATCAATGATGTAGATGACCAACTTAGAAAAGAGAAAAATTTACTGATAGTGGTAGGTGCAGAAAAAGTACCTAGAGAAATCTATGAACTTGCAGATTACAACGTAGGTATAGGAAATCAGCCTCATTCAGAGATCAGTGCTTTAGCTGTATTTCTTGATCGTGTTCAAAAAGGAGAGCAGTTTAAGAATAGTTTTCCAGGGGCCAAAAGGAAGATCATACCTACAAGAAAAGGCAAAAACGTCCTAGTAAGCGGAACAAGGGATTAATAATAGAAAATCAGTAGTGATTAGAGTTGGTAGACAAATACGAAGACCCTTTTGTTAGAATTGCATCCATGATAGGAGGAGACGAGTATCTCAAGGTTGCAAGATCACTTTTGAAGGCAGAAGATGCCACAGATGAAGAAATTGCAAGTTCTACAGGTTTGAGGATCAACATGGTCAGAAAAGTATTATACGATTTATTTGGAAAATCGCTCATAACTGGAATTAGAGTCAAAGATGAACGCAAAGGATGGTTTGTCTACAGATGGAGAACACGCAGGGAAGAAGTGGAACATTTCATAGAGAGTCAAAAAAAGAAAATCACAGAAAGACTACAACAAAGATTTGATTATGAAAATTATTCAGATTTTTATCATTGTGGAAATGAAGATTGTCACAGAGTTACATTTGAGGATGCATTAGAAGGAATGTTCAAGTGTCCGTCATGTGGAAATGTATTGAATTTAAAAAAGAATGACAAATCAAAAAAGGCATACTCGAAAAAAATTGATGAAATTAAAAAAGACATGCAACAGACATTTTAGCATTACATAATATTTAGAAAAAATGCCAATTCATGTGTGTACGGAGAACTTTGCATATCATCATTAAATTATATATGAAAATATTTTTAGAGCATCCAAAAATTTGAGAAAGAAGTCACTAAATTAAATAGGAGAATTTAGTGGAAAGATCCTGAATCAAATAACTACAACAAATCCAGCAACGGGTGAAGAAATTGCAAAATATACACAGATGGATAAAGAGCAAGTATTTCAGTTAGTTGGAAAGGCAAAAAGAGCTTTTCCAGAATGGAAAAAAGATTATGAAAAACGTAGGAGTTACATCTACAATTTAGTCGAATATTTAAAAAAGAACAAAACGGAATTGGCAAAAGTTGCAACATCTGAAATGGGAAAGACAATCAAAGAGTCGACTGGTGAAGTTGAAAAATGTGCATGGGCATTGGAGTTTTATGCAGATCATGGAGATAGTTTTCTTGCTGACGAAGTATTAAACACAGATGCAAGAAAAAGTTTTCTCACTTTTGAACCGCTTGGTGTAATTGGTTCGATTATGCCTTGGAATTTTCCTTATTGGCAAGCTCTGAGATTTGCTGCACCGTGTTTAATGGCAGGCAATGTCATAGTAATGAAACCATCTAGAGTGACCATGCAATCAGGCATAGAAATTGAAAGAGCATTTACTGAATCAGGCATACCAGATGGAATATTTCAGACAGTAATAGGAAGCGTAGAATCTGCCAATCATCTTATAGATTCTGATGTTAATGCAGTGACATTTACAGGCAGCACAGATGCAGGTGCTAAGGTAGGTCAAAGAGCTGCAATGAATTTAAAGAAATGTGTTTTGGAGCTTGGAGGAAGTGATCCATTTATCGTACTAGATGATGCAATTATTGAAAAAGCTGCAGAGGGAGCAGTTAAAGGTAGATTCATCAATTGTGGTCAAAGTTGTGTCGCATCCAAAAGATTCTTTGTTGGTAAAAATATCGCTAAAGATTTTATTGAATTATTTATCAAAAAAGCATCGCAATTAAAAGTGGGAGATCCTACTTTAATTGAAACTGATATCGGACCTTTATCAAGCAAAGGTGGTTTAGAAACTATTTCAGGAATTGTAAAAGATGCAAAAGAGAAGGGTGCTGAAATTCTTTTAGGTGGTTCAGAAATTGATGGGAAGGGTTATTTTTATCAGCCCACGATTCTTACAAATGTTAAACCAAACATGAGAATTGCAAAAGAAGAGACATTTGGTCCAGTTGCTCCTATAACAATAGTTGAAAATGAGAGTGAAGCTGTAAGATTAGCAAATGATACAGAATTTGGGTTAGGTGCAAGTATTTGGACTAAAGATCTAGCAAAAGCTGAAAAAATATCGAGACGAATAGAATCTGGAATAGTTAGTGTCAATAATGTAGTAATTTCAGATCCAAGAATTCCATTTGGAGGAATAAAGCCTCGTGGATTTGGAAGAGAATTATCAAGATATTGAATTATTGAATAAGTGAACATCCGGTCAGTTAGATTCTATGATAATCTAAGCCATCATCATTACGTGGAATGAGTTCTCTCAATCGTGAGAATTAAGGTTTACCTTAAGTATGATTTTGACGTATAGTACTATGGCGAGGACACTCATTGACAGTATGTTTTGAGTGGAGATCAGGTGATCTTGGGAACGCCTTGAGCTTTGGGGTATAATCAAAGTTCATGATTCCCGTTGCAGTCCTCGTCAATTTTCATCATCAGCTTCATCATAATCACATTCTTCTAATTCAATATGAGTCGGACTTCCATTCTCATTAAAGTAAATCTCAGTACAGATATCAGATGCTAAAGTTGAGGCTAAAGTTTCAGCTAGTTCCTTAGGAAAGTTATCAGACATGCTAGCATCTGAGGAATATTTGTATTCAGTGATTTCATCTTCGTGATAGAAATCTATCTCAATATCCCCATTTACATATTTTCTGACTCCGACAACTTGACCAAATATACTGTAGGACAAATCTAATTTCCGTGTTTAGAAACATCTTGGGTTAGGGTTTCAGCTAATTGTTCATAATGTTCTCTGGTTTTTCCAGTTTCTTTTAGTTTTGATTCTTCAATCTCATTTAGCTCTTTATCGACTTTTTTTGAAACGTATTGCAAACGTGCTTCAGCCATCATAAACAATCGATTATTTTCTTTCCACAAATGTTCTGTTATATGTTCTACATATTGTTGCATATCGCTAATCAATTTTGTAGAATTACCAGATGAAATGTAATCCTTAGCAGAATTTTCCATTTCTTTTCCAATTTCTCTTGAACGTTCGTGATCCATTAACATCATTGCAATTGGACCCATATTACGTGGCATTCCTGCTTGTTCTAATGCAGGAAATAGGGAATTCTCTTCTTTACTATGGTGGCAGACATCAGTAAAATTTTTTGAAAAATCAATAACAGGTAATAATATAGATTCAGGAATTTGTTTGCCATCATTTAGAAGTTGAATTGTAGATTCCATTGCTTTGATGACTTTTTCTATTAGATCATGATCTCGTCTCAAAGATGCAGTTGACATAATATTTACAAATGAAATCCATTATCTATATCTTATTCAAATTTTCAGATAAATAATTAAAAGATAGGAAATTTGTTAACGAATAATTCGTTAACAATTTTGTGTCTTTAACGATTAGAAAGGCTTTTTGCTTTAACAAATGCCCAAATCTTTTTTGTCATTTCACTTGGGGCAATAGGTTTGTTACCAAAAACTTGTTCTACAGTTTCTTGACGACCTGCAAAATTAATTGCATAACCACCAAATGCTGGTTTTCTAGATTTTGATTTGCTTGATGATTTTGCTTTAGTCTTTGATTTTTTACTAGTGCTTTTAGTTGTAGTTGTCTTTTTTGTCGTAGCTTTATTTTTTGCTGCCAATTTCTTGTTATATTTTAAATTAAGTATAATAACTTACACTTTTGTATAATGTAAAACAAGGTAGTTTTCGAGTCTTTTTATTGTGTTTAATCTAAGTCTGGGGGATTTTATGATTTTATCAAAACCTCTTCCTTGAACAAATGTTATCGCATCAGTACCTCCAATGATAAACGGAGTAATAGTTATCAAAATTTCATCAAACAAATTATTTTGGATAAATTGCCAGTTAACGGTTCCACCGCCTTCGACTAGAAGAGTATTGATTTTTCTTTTATGTAGATTATTCATTAAGGATTTTATGTTGACGGAATTTTTACCACTCATTATTATTTCAACTGGAAATTTTTTTAATTTTTG
>JACRND010000021.1:5476-11793 GCA_016234975.1 Nitrosarchaeum sp.
TTTAATTTTTGTAAATTTAGTTTACTGATTTTTTTAGAAACTACAATGATGGTTGGAACTTCATTACATGTTTGTAAAATTTTTGAATTGACGGATATTGTTCCTTGTGAATCTAGAATTATTCTTGTGGGGTTTTTCCCTTTTGCATATCTTACAGTAAGTAATGGATCATCTCTATGTATTGTATTTTTTCCTACCAGTATTGCATCAACTTTTGAACGAAGTCTATGAAGTCTAATTCTGTCTTTTTTAGAAGATAGTTTTGAATCACCTAAACGTGTGGCAATTTTTCCATCTATTGAAATTGCAGCACTCAGAATCACACGTGGTCTAGATTTTACCATGTACTATTTTACCTCCAATCATTACAGCTCTAATCGCAGATTCTGATGCTCTATGTACAATAGATGCATGTGGATTATGCATTGGCTCCAAATCCAATGCATGTTTGTCTATGAAAATACAATCTGCAAATTTACCATTTTCGATTACTCCGATATCTTTTCTCAAAATTTTTCCACCATTTACAGTTGCCATTTTTAGAATTTCTTTCGGATTGATTCTTTTCTTGTGAATACCCATAGTTACTTTCCACAAGTAATCCATTTCTCTAAACATATCTGGAGAATTGATCATTACATTATCAGTGCCTAATGCTATTGTACAGCCAGCTTTTTTCATCAATTCAATGTCAGGTATTCCTTCTGCAAGCGCGGCGTTTGCTCTAGGACAAATCACAATTCCATGAGTTCTTTTTGCTGCAGCATGTATATCGCCTGATGAAGCATGAGTCATGTGTATCAGAAAATGGGGTTTTATATTCAATGCACGTATAGTTTCAGATTTTCCAGTGACATTTTTTGACATAGAAACACTTTGTTTTGTCTCAGATGAATGAATGGCTCTAATTTTAGGTGTGCCGGAGTAATAATTTAGTACAGAAGAACTGTTTTCATTTGCTCCACTTACTCCAATACCATCACATTTCTTTAGTAATTCCACAAGTTCGTCCATTTTATGTCTAGGTAAAGGAATATTTTTTTTAATTTCAATTGGTCCTTGATAGAATTCTAATCTTCCAAGAATAATTGAGCGAAGTGGTAATTCAGATAGAACTTGTTTTAGCAGTAAAACTCCTTCAATTCCACCCTCTCTAAAATCTACAAAAGTTGTGATTCCTTTATTTAACATAGAATGACAAGAGTTTTTCATAAAACTTGCAAGATATTTTTTATCGGTATTTTTTAGAATTATTGGTTTAGCACCAGATATAGGATGAATTCGTTTGTCAACGGAACTATTCAGTGTAATATCTTTTGCAATAGAATCGCCTATGTGTGTATGACAATTTACAAATCCTGGAATTAACAATAATCCTTCACAGTCTATTGATTCTTCTTTTGCGCTAGCTCCTAAATTGGGCTGGATTCGTTTGAATCTTTGATCTTGAATCTTTATGTCGGTATTTGAAATAAAGTCTAATTCTTTACCTAGCAGAATACTTGCGTTTTTGATTAGCATGATAATTCATAAACATTTGGTTTTTCTTTACCCGAATCTCTAATTTCTCTTATTGTATCAAGTGATTTAGTTGCAAGTTTTACAGCTTCTCTAGAAGTTTTTGCATTACCTATTCCACAATTCAAAGTAATATCATCTTCTTTTTCGATTAATTTAATGAAGTCTTTTACAGAATTTTTAGCGTCATCGTTTGCAACTACCATGAAATTATCTCCACCCATAAAGAATGTAAGAGAATTTTTTTTTAGAAAAAATTTCGACATCTTTGCATACAAGTTAAAAACTATTGAAGTAATCTCATAGGGAGAATTTATTTTTCTCCTAGAAGTAAGATTGTCCACATCAAAGTGCATTATTGAAACTTTTTGTTCAGATTTACCATTAATAAAACCATAAATGGCATATTCTTTACTTAGAAAAATCTCACTTTTTTTTCCTTCATATGCTTTGAGATTTGCTTCAAATGGAGAATTAGCATAACCGATTGACATAGATAGTCTAATGTCAAAAGATTTTTCAAGGTTTTTTTGAATCTCAATATGATCCTCTAATGTCAATCCGTTAGAAACTACAAAAAATTCATCTGCCCTATTTAAGAAAACGAGGCAATTTTTTTCTGAGAATAATTTTTGAATCTCTTTGTACAGTGATGCCTGGAGCATTTGAAGTGCGTGTTCTCTATCACTACCCAGAGTTAGAGTCCAAGGTCCATAGCCATTTATTTTTAATATACTAAGTTGAATCATTTTTGAATCCTCTGTAGCTCGTTGAAGATTTTTACAACCGATTCAACTGCACGTTCTGCTACAGGTCGTATTCTAGCATATGCGTGTCTTTCTTGCATTCCAGGTCCAGTTATTCCCAAGGAGACTGGTTTTTGATATTTAGTTGATAGAACAGTTAATGCATGTGCTGTAGAATGAGCAATTACTTCATCATGTTTTGTTTGTCCTTTAATTATAGCACCAAGAGTAACTACTCCGTCAATATCCTTTTTTTGTAATAATGCATTAACTATGATTGGCATATCATATGCTCCTGGAACCTTACAGATGTAATTTATTTTCAATTTCATCATTTTTGCTTTTTCTTCAGCTACAGAGAGCATCCTAGATGTCACTTCTTCATTAAACTCCGAAACCACTATAGCAATATTCAAAATTAATGCACCTTGGCAAATTCTAATAATTCTTTACCATCAATTAACGGAATTGCATTTTGCTTTGCATATTTTTCTGCTTTATCAACAGATAATGCAGTATAAGTTTCAGCATCCATCATTTCACAAATTGCGGTAACAGGCGTTAAACCTGCAATTTGAGTAAGATAGACAGACATTTCAGTATGACCCTGTCTTTTTGCCAGTAATCCTTTTGATGCAATTAACAATGGAACATGACCAGGGGTTTTGAAAGAAGAAGCAAATTTTTTCTTTTTGTTCTCAACACTGAAAATATTTGCCATTTCTCTGATGGTAAGTGATCTGTCTTTATCTGTTATACCAGTATAAGTTTGATAATGATTAACAGAGATTGAAAATGTAGGATGATCACCGTATGGTGCAAGTCCCATAATCATTTCCTTATTTGAAATTGGTGATTCTGCTAAAATTTCATGCATGTACCTTAACTCTAAAGAATTTGCAAAGTTATGATCAATTGCAATGCATAAAAGACCTCCAGCATGTTGACGCATTCTTGCAACATGCTCAGGCGTTACAAATTCTGCAGCAACTACCATATCTATCTCATTTTCCCTTCCTGCTGAATCAAATAATAATACAAACTCGCCTCGTTTTAGTGATTCAAGTCCTGATTCAAGTGACATATATAAAAAATCATCCGTAAACTGATTATAAAGTTTACTATAAAATTGGTAATTACCAAAAAAGTGGTAGAATATTGTTTTTATTTTAAAATGTATTTTCCAAGAATATCGGTTTCAATGTTAATCTTATCACCAACATTTTTGGTTTTGAAATTAGTTATTTCTATAGTATGAGGAATCAAACATACAGAAGCGAGATTATTTTTTACATCTACTACTGTCAAGCTGATTCCATCAATTGCAATTGAACCTTTTTTTACGACATATTTTGATAATTTCTTTTGGACTTCAAACCAAACTTGTACTTCTTTGGGTTTATTTTGTATTTTTTTGATGGTACCAACTCCATCTACATGACCTAAAACAAAATGTCCCTCTAATCTGTCACCAGTTTTTAGACTTCGTTCAATGTTAACAATATCACCAGGTTTTAGATTTCCTAGATCAGTTTTACGGGTAGTTTCTTCTATCATTTCAAAAATGCAGTTAGATTTGGATAATTTGGTAGCAGTAAGACAAACTCCATTCAAAGCTACGCTTTGTCCAATCTTCAAATTTTTTGCATGTTTTCCTAAATTTACAGTCATTTGAATAGCACTTCTATTTTTAGTGTCTTTTGAAATTTTCTCAATTTTTCCAATGCCTTCGACAATTCCAGTAAACATCATTATTGTGTAAAATTTCTTTGTATAAATTGATTTTCTTGTTATTGTAAATTTTATTCTTTATCTTTTAATTCTTCAAATTCATTTTGACAATATTGGTGAAAAACGGAACATTTGTTGTTTTTGGCATCAGTTTTAATTTGTTCCATATCTTTAATCAAAACTCCTTGTGCAGCTAAAAATGCCTCGTCTTCCATACCTAATTTTTCAAATGCTTGAGATTTAGCAATTGATGCTTCATGTAGACTAGGATCTACCATTTGTGCCTTATCATAATATTCTATAGATTCTCTATAATTTTTTAAATGATTTAGAGAAATAGCCTTATTCATCAATGCGGTGATGTCTTTGTTATCGAGTTTTAGTGTTTTATCATAAAATTCTACAGCTTCTTTATGTCGGTCTAATTCATTTAATGATAAACCCATGCTATTGAGTGTCCATGTATCATTAGCATCAATGTCAAGAATCATTTTACAGCATGCTAAAACGTCATCGTGTTTCTCTAGCTTTTCAAGTGAATAAATTTTATTTTTTAATGCATAAATATCAAAATTTTTTATTTTTAATACTCTATCACAATAAATGATCGAGTCTTCAAATTTTTCTAAATGTAATAAAGCCAATGCAGTATTTTGTAAGGCTACCATATCGTCGGGATTAGTTTCTAATAATTTTGTACAATAATTTAACATGTCATCAAATTTTCCAGAGTCAAACATTCTGGTGATTATAACAGTTGGATCAAGTAGGTTAATCAATTTAGATCACTAATCTAATGAAGCATCATATCTTTATTCTATTCGAAAAATAAGAGGCAAGTAATAAAATATACAAAAATTATTTTAAAACTTTTCTAAGTGTTTCATTCAATACCTTAGAATAGCTGTATGAAGTTTGTTCTTGTTGAATCAGTTTTGCTTGACGCAGTCTTATTTTTTTGTCCAGATCTTCATCAATCATTATTGTTACACGTTTGCTCATAATATCTTCAGATTATAGTATGAGGATTAGAATATAACATTATATGAAATGTTCCAAATATGGGAAATTCCTAGGTATTAATGACAGAAAGAATTTGTTCCATATTGAACGGTTTTCGGACCAATGGAATAGATAATTTTTCTAGTTTTTCTTCAGTTGAATAACTACTGTCTCCACTAACAGCAATAATTTTTGCTTTAGAATTGATTTCTTGAATTTTTTTAATTGCATAAAATCCACTGCCGTTTGGCATCATCATATCAATTAGTACAACATCAGGCTTTTTTTCTTTGTAAAGTTTGATAGCAGTTATACCATCATAACCAACACCCAATACTTTGATGCCCTTTTCTTCCAAAAATTCACTGAATAGGCGAACAGTATCTTCATCATCATCAATTACAATAACAGAGCGTTGCATCACTAGTCATGTTTAATGAAACATGCTTTAATATTTTGTATTATTTTTTAATGTGATAATGGCTGGAATTGACAGGTTAATTTCTACAACGCTATCTCAGGTAATTAAAAAGAAATTGAATTCAGATGATCTAAAAGACCTGGAAAGAAAACTATTCCTGGAGCATGGAATGTCAATAAAGCTCTCAATAGAACACTTTCATAAATTTGATGAAACATTACAAAAAAAAAAAAAAAAAATTTGAAAAGGAGTGTATTAATGATATTATTAGAATTAAAAAAACAGATGGAAGTTATTCTGTTAAAATAATTGATCAAAAATTAATTGATTTAATACTAGAGTTATGCGGAGATTTTGAAACTAGAAGAATATTTGGTTGTCTTTTTGATAGTGAATTAACTATCCCACAAATCCTAAATGAGTCAAAAATTCCAAAAACATCAGGATATAGAAAAATCGAAAATTTAATTATAAATGGATTAATTTTAGAATCAGGAAAAGTTCTTAGTGAAAGTAAGAAGATTTCAAAGTACAAATGTGTTTTTGATGAGATAAAAATAGGAATGAAAAAAAATGACATCATAATTCAAGGAGTCATAAATAAGAAAATATTTGATAAAAGTACTAGTATCAACATAACCAATTAAATAAATCCATTTGCGAATGATTTCTTTAAAATATTAAATTATAGAATTGTTTTTTATAATTTCAAGTAGTGCTTTGGCTTGTTTGAAATGAACCTCATCAATCATTTTTCCATCTATGGTTGTTGCACCTTTTCCTTTTTTTGTTGATTCCAAATAATATTTACAGACTTTTTCTGCCCATTGAATTTCTGTTTTACTAGGATAGAAAATTTTATGAGTTGTAGAAATTTGGTCAGGATGTATGATACTTTT
>JACRND010000003.1 GCA_016234975.1 Nitrosarchaeum sp.
TACGGCATACCTCTTAGAAGGAGAAGCTACAGTTGAAAATCTTTCAAGCGAAATAATCAAACTACTTGCTCCAAAATTACCTCAAAATGTAGAAGCTGTCGGTGTTTACATTTATGAAGGATATAACAAGGGTTCTCATATTATTTCAAATATTTCAAGATAATTAAGAGATGGAACCAAAAATTGCGGAAAAAGCTTGGAACCCAGAATTAGAAAAAGAGATTCTCAAACAGTGGGTAAATGAAAAAATTTATGAATTTATACCAAAGGAAGACAATTTTACAATAGATACACCTCCACCATATCCGTCAGGTAGACCATGGCACATAGGTGCAGCAGCACATTATTCTCAAATTGATATGATAGCGCGTACTGCAAGAATGGCCGGAAAGAACGTGTATTTTCCAATAGGAATTGATAGAAATGGGCTTCCTGTGGAGATTTACACTGAGAAAAAACACAACATAAGAATGCGTGAAACTGAAAGAGGTGAATTTCTAAAATTATGTAGAGCAGCATTAGATGATTTAGAAGATGAAATGATACTAATCATGAAAAGTTTAGGAATTAGTGGGGATTTCTCCAATTACTATAGAACAGATTCTGAAGAATATAGAACCTTAACGCAATCTACATTTATTGAATTGTGGAATAAAGGACAAGTATATCTTGCAAATAGGCCAAATAATTACGATTGGGTTTCAGGTACAACTATTGCAGATGCAGAAATTACATATGAAGATTTACCAACTAAGCTAGTCTATATGAAATTTCAGATTAAGGATACAGATAAAGAGATAATCATTGCAAGTACAAGACCAGAACTTCTTTGTGCATGTAAAACTGTAATTGTAAATCCAGATGATGAAAGATATACAAAATATATTGGAAAAAAAATTATTGTGCCAATTACTAATGTAGAAGTTGAACTAAAAACGCATCATTCAGCTCATCAAGAATTTGGTTCTGGTGCAGTTATGGTATGCAGTTACGGTGATCAAAATGATGTAGCGTTATTTAGAGAACTAAAATTGGAAGAAATTGTTGCAATTGGATTAGATGGAAAAATGACAGAGGCTGCCGGAGATTATGTTGGATTGAAACCAAAGCAAGCACGAGTAAAGATTATTGAAGATTTAGAAAGTAAGGGATTAGTAGAAAAAGTTGAAGACATAATTCATAGAACTCCAGTATCTGAACGAAGTAAAAATCCAATCGAGATAATTCCAATGGAGGAATATTATCTAAAACAAAAAGAATCAATTGAGAAGATGAAAAAATTAGGACAGGAAATTACATTTTATCCTGCCATGCATAAACAGATCTTGATGAATTGGTTAGAGTCTATTAATATCGATTGGCCGATATCAAGAAGAAGATACTATGGTACTGAAATTCCTATTTGGTACTGCAAAAATTGTTCTGAACCTCATGTTCCTGAGCCTGGAAAATACTACAAACCGTGGGTAGAAAAGTGCCCTATTAGTCAATGTTCTAAATGTAGTACAACTGAATTTGTAGGTGAAGAAAGAACATTTGACACATGGATGGATTCTAGCGTTTCGCCTCTTTTTGTTAGTAAATTTAACAAAGATCAAGAATTTTTTAATAAAGTGTATCCCACAGCAATTCGTCCTCAGGCAAAAGATATTGTAAGAACGTGGTTATACTATACACTTCTAAGATGTGAACAACTTACTGGAAAGAAACCATGGTCAGAAGCATGGATTATGGGATATGGTCTTGATGAAAAAGGAATGAAAATGAGTAAGAGTAAAGGAAATGCAATTGATCCTTTACCAGTAATTGAACAATTCGGAGCAGACACTTTTAGATTTTGGAGTGCAAGTGAAATTAATCATGGATATGATTTTAGATGTAATGAACAAAAAATTGAATCAACAAAAAAGTTTCTTAGTAAACTATGGAATGTTTCCAGATTTTTATCTAGTTTTCCCGTAATTGAATTAGGAATTCCAACATCCACAGACAAATGGATATTATCAGAATTGGATAATTTAATCAAAGAATGTAAAAAAGGATATGATGAATATAATTTCTTCATTCCTGCAATTGCAATTAGAGAGTTTACTTGGAATCTTTTCGCTGCGCATTATATCGAAATGGTTAAAGCACGAGCATATGGAATTGGTTTTACAGATGAAGAAAGAGATGGCGCAATATACACATTGCATAAAACATTATCAACTATTTTAAAATTATTAGCACCAATTACACCATTTATCACTGAACATCTTTGGAAAACTTTGTATTCAACAGAGAGTATTCATAAACAACATCAAGTAGAATCAGAATCAGAATACAATCAAAATAACTAGAATCGTTCAAAAAGGACTTGAAATCTATGCATAACTTAGCTGACAATTGATCTTAAATCACACATGCATGATTCCATTTGTAATCAGATATTGAATTCCAGATACAAAATCAGTGTCTTCTATGAGATCAGTTGACCACCAACCGGCATTATTTTTTATCCAATCAGGAATTTTTATTTCTGGATTTAAGACAAATGGATTTAATGCATGTGTTCCAATAATTTCAATTACAGAATCTCCATTAAAAAACGGAACAATTAGAGTTCTAGAGTTTGAATTAGATTCAGATTCGACATAATCAGTTTCAAAACTATCTACTAAAACAAAAAACATATCATCAGATAATTCAAATTTTGCATCCAAAAGATCTCGAGGAATTATAATTTCTACAGTTCCATCAGATTGAGTATTCATAGTAACAATTAATTCAAAAAGATCAGGATCTAGAAAAATGGATTCAATGTTACCATTGTTAATATCATATTTGACATCATTGAAATCTATAGAAACAACACCTGTATCTGCAAATGAATATTGGACAGATAAATGAATTAAGATGAGGAAAAAGAGAAAACTAGACATAAAAAGAAATTTGTTATTCTTCATCATTGATCGCCAATTGAAATTCCATCTTGGAGGGTAATGGTAGAATTATTTCTGATTGTATTGTTTTCTGAAGTTGAAACAATTTTACTGAGAGTTGCAGTTCCATTAAGAATCCATAGATTTGAAATTTTACTTTGTGGGCCAAGGATTGAAACTTGTGATTGCTCAATTTTATTAATTGGAATGTCAGCAGTTAGAAAAATTTTTAGTGTGGTATGAAATTCTGCCAATACATCATCCTCTAAAAACGCTACAATCACAAGAGAGTCTTTGGCACCAAACTCTCCAGAAGATACTGTTCTAGCTTTTCCAAATCCACAATTATAGATAATTTTATCAACAGTGATTTCACATTCATCTAATTCCAATTTGAGATTAGATTTACTCTTATCATACGTGGTAAAATTCATTTTTCCAGTCATGGACGATATTTGTGATTTATCATTTATCATAGAAGCATCCACTAAATCAAAAACTAATTCATATGTTTCAGTAGAAGCATAAGAGTTAATTTTTTCTCCCATGTACTTTCCAT
>JACRND010000004.1 GCA_016234975.1 Nitrosarchaeum sp.
GATTTGAAGCCATGTTTCAGACAGGGTATGGGACTTCGGCTACATTGTTTGGAATGCCAGATTATGGATTTATTGGAGCAACAGAAACTCTTGATAATGCAAGAAGAATTTGTCGTGCAGTTTCAGTACCGGTCATAGTTGATTCAGATACAGGTTATGGTAATGCGTTAAGTGTTTGGAAATTAGTAAGAGAGTTAGAATCTGCAGGGGCTTCTGGAATTTTTCTAGAAGATCAAAGATGGCCAAAAAGATGTGGACATATGCAAGGAAAAGAAGTTATAACACAAGAAGAATACACAGAGAAGTTAGGTGCAGCATTAGATGCAAGACAAAGTAAAAATTTCATAATTGTTGCAAGAACTGATGCAAGGGCAACAGAAGGACTAGATGCTGCAATAGAACGTGGATTACAAAATAAAAAAACAGGTGCAGATGCAGTATTTATTGAAGCGCCTAGATCATTAGAAGAAATGAAGATAATTGGAAAAGCAATCAATGCTCCGCTTGTTGCAAATATGATTGAAGGTGGTGCAACACCAATTAGCTCAGCGGAAACATTACATAGATTGGGATGTAAAATAATTCTATACCCACTTTCAGTATTGTTTGCCAATACTTTTGCAACAATGAATATCTTAAAAGAACTAAAGAAGACAGGAACAACTGCAAAGTTTAAACAGAAAGTTGTAAATTTTGATCAGTTCAATGATCTGGTAGAACTACCCAAGTTCCAAAAATTAGAAAAGAAGTATGGATTTTCAAAAAGAGAATAAAATAAAAAATTTCAAGTAAAGTAAAATAAAAAATTTCAAGTAAAGTACAGTATCAACTGTTTCTCTTTACTTCAATTTCTATTGTTGAAACGTTTCTGGTTCTACCGTCTTGTGACTCTAATGATTCGGAGCCTATTTTTATTTCTCCAATAGAGTATCCAGCATTTTCTGTTTTTCTTGCAATGATTTGAGCTACATCCACAGCACGACCGATGCTTAGACCTCTAGCTTTGATGTAGACGGCTGGTAAGTTTGCCAATTGAATTAGCGTTGATGTTACATATGCCATCAATGGTTTCTTACCAATGAATATGGTGTTTCTGGATTCGTTTGACATGAGAAATTCGGTATTTAACGATAATTTAAAGCTAAAAGAGGTTTTTTGATTCTAGAGAAAAATTTATGAAAAATATTGAACCATTATTAACCAGATTTAGTGATTTTAATGAATAACTTGAAAAATATCAAAGAAATTTTAGATCTAGGAACTGCTGAAGAAAAAATCGAAATTTTAGAGTCTCTTTCTTCTACAAATGACATAGAAATCATACAAAAAATAATTTCAAAATTAGATGATGATGATATTCAGGTAAGAGGAGAAGCATTTAGCTCATTAGTATTAAATGAGAATAAAATTTCAAATTTATTGATAAACAGTTTAGGCTCTCAAAACAAGAACGTTAGAGGATATGCATCTTTAGTGTTATCAAATAGAAATGACTCTAATGCTATACCAGAGATCATCAAGCTTACACATGATCAAAGTCACATGGTAAGAGCTTGTGCATTAGGAGCATTAGGTCATCTCAAAGCAAAAGAAGCAAAAGAAGCAATTCATAATTGTCTGTTTGATTCTAATTTAGAAGTTAGAAAGAGTGCATTACAGGCAATTATTGATCTTGGGTATCCATTATCAGAAGACAAAATTAAAGAAATTTCTAAGGAAAGAGATTCTGAATTAGAGAGATTACTTGCTAATGTAAAAAGAGAAAGTGGACCGAAAGGGATTTGAACCCTCGATCTGATGCATGCCATGCACCCATCCTACCAGACTAGACGATCGGCCCAATAATCAGTAAACTGATCTAATAACGTTTTTCAAATTGGTTATTAACGTTTAGCGGTTAAAGAGAAAATGCATGTATAAAATTAACACAAGATATTTAACCATAATTAGGATGGATGTAACGTTATGGTAGTAGATAACAAAGCAACCATCACATATGTTCAGTTACTTAAAGAAGATCTTGTAATTATTAGATTAGTACCAAAAGATGGTCCAGTCCCAGAATATCAAGCTGGTCAATTTATCACATTAGGATTACCAAACCCTGTTGAAGGTGGGAAAATTGTCAGAAGAGCATATTCAATTGCATCGCATCCAGAAAATAGAAAATACATCGAGCTTGTAATTAGATGGGTAAGAAAACCACTTCCAGGTAGATTAACCACCCAGTTATTCAATGCAAAAGAAGGTGATGAGATTTTATGGTTAAAACCTACAGGTAGAGCACTTTTGATAAATGATATACTACCAAATGGAGAAAAAGACAATAGACGAATTATTTGTATTGGAGGAGGAACAGGTCTTGCACCATTTGTAAGTTATGCGCAACATCTACATGCTATTGAAGATAAACGGGAAATTATTGTTCTTCACGGTGCAAGTTACGTTGATGAGCTAAGTTACAAAGAATTACTGACAGATTTAGAAAATGAAAGCAGAGCAAAAGGACAAGACCAATGGAATTTCAGATATAGAGCAGCTATCAGTAGACCACAAGAGTGGTTTAATAGATCATGGTCAGGACAGGTCGGAAGAGTTGAAACATTTCTTAGACCAAGAGATAATGGAATTTCACCATTAGAAGAATTGATTGGCGATAAAATCACTAAAGAAAACACGATGTTTTATGTTTGTGGTTGGCAAGGAACAATTGATGGCGTGATGGATTTCTTAAAACCAAAAGGTTTCGTTACAGAACATGATAAGCGTTCAGACGGAAGCTTTGAAGTAAAGTACGAATCATACGGTTAATCGAGTTTTTAAAGAAATAAAGTCTCCGAGTAATTCTTACATGTGGGGACGTAGGTTAGATTGGTATACTGCCAGCCTCGGGTGCTGGAGATCGTGGGTTCAAATCCCATCGTCCCCATTTTGAGAAAGTCAATCATTGAAATATGACATTTTTTCAGTTAGTATAGTTGATAACTGCTCTATATCTGGCACATCTGAATCCTGTAACCAATGCACATATTGAAATAATTAATGAATTAAAAAATAATGCAGATGTTGTAAAAGTCATGCCTGTTGTTTTTAAATCAGGAGAAAAGGAAATTAACAGCAAAAGCTTTCCATTTAATTTTGAGATTAGGAAAAAAATGCTTACATCAATTTTTGGGGATTCTATTTTAGTAACAGATGATTATGCATTTTTTGCACCTTTTAAAAAATACATGCCGCCATTATTATCATCTAGATCGTGGGAATTACGAAAACAGATACTTAGGGGAGTACAAGGAGATTTTTTTTCATATACAGGTGATAGAGCAGAAGGATACATGCTCAAAATATACGGATTAAAACCCAAAGTAGGACAAAGAAAGATACTATCTGCAGCATCTGTAAAAGAAAGTCTCTATGATTCAGCATTGGGAAGAGAATCAAATTGGAAAAAAGATGTTCCAGAAAGTGTTGGGAGAATTATTGAAGAAAATTGGCACATAATTAAGAAATTTTCGGGTTCTGAAGATAAAACGACCCGAATTTTGGGAATGAAATTTCCAAAAGAGGGATGGTCTAAGTAGAATTATCAGGAAACTGCCATTTGTAGAAAAATATAGATCAGGACATTAAAAATAAAGATTTGAATATAAAAAATAAAACAAGCTTCAAAAGTTTATTTCTTTTTTGAAGCCTTTTTGGTTGTTGTTTTTTTAGCTGCTGCTTTTTTCTTTGCTGCCATAATTGAAACGATGATTTACTTGAATTTCTACAGGTGAAATTAAAAAAATTACACAAAATGGGTGATGTTCGGAATACAATTTTAAAACATTTTGAAAAAGAAAAAATGATCATGGATCAAAATCAGATCCATATTTTTAGCATTTTTGTCTTAAAGTCTATTGTTTCCAAATTATTGAAATCATCAAAATCAAAATTCAT
>JACRND010000141.1 GCA_016234975.1 Nitrosarchaeum sp.
AAATCTAAAGACGCAGAAGATATTTTATCCGAATTTCATGATACTCATATATCACCTGAATCTGAACCACAAGTACCTTCACCTGAATCTGAACCACAATTACCTTCACCTGAATCTGAACCACAATTACCTTCACCTGAATCTGAACCACAATTACCTTCACCTGAATCTTTGACTCAAACTAAACATGATCCTGAAGAACGCGATGTAATCTTTGTTGGCACTAAACCAATAATGACATATGTTTCAGCTACTTTAACACAACTTTCCACAAGACATACTGTTACAATTAAGGCTAGAGGTAAAAGAATCACTCAGGCAGTTGATGTATCTCAAATGATTGTTAAAAGAATGAATACTGTTGGATATGTTATCAGCGATGTCAGAATTTTATCTGATTCCCTTACATCTCAAGATGGTAAACTACGTAATGTCTCCACAATAGAAATTGACATTACAAAAAATTAAAACCATTAGAAATCTGATTTTCATATGTGTGGGTATTTCTACTATTGGAATAATTTTTGGATTTGTCGCATATTCTTGTGGAATACAACATATTGCAATCATATCTGATTTGGAATCATATGAAAAATCACTTGATCCAGAATTCTGCGATGTTTTAGTTGAAAAAATTAATTTATTTAATGACGACTGTAAACCAGAAGTTGAAATTCTAGATTGCGGTTAAATGACATCTGACATAAATGATATTCCAAAATATACCAACATAACACTTAATCCAATCATTAAAATTTTGTGATTTCTACTTGAAAGGATTTTTGAACTTTTATGAGCAAGACCTGCAATTGAATACAACCACACAAAATCCATCCATACGTGCAATAAGAAAACAATAATTATTCCTGCAAATGCCCATATCAACATCGCATCTGAGATTAATTTGAAACCAATACTTAGCCACCATATGATGAAAAATGGATTCAATGCACTAAGTGCAATTCCTGTGATAATTGCATTGTGTTTTAGATTGAAAGTTGTTTCTTTCGTTTGTAATGCTGTTTTGATTTGAATTCCTGCAAACATGAAAAGTGTAATTGCCCCTAAAATAGAAATTATTGTTCTAAACTCTGGAAAAATTTCAAATGAAAATACTCCAATCCCTAACAAAATTACAAGTGGTAATTCTACAATTGTATGGCCTATTGCCATTTTTATTCCTGTTTTTCTGCCACCTCGCAATCCATATGCTATATTTGCTGCAAATAAAGGACCTGGAACCATTACTCCTGATGCTGAAATAAGAATAACGGTCACTGCAAATTCAATTATCTGATTCATTAATTTTCTATTTTTATTGATGCATGATTATAAAATAAACATAGTAATTTGATGATTTTTTATCTGTAAATTGAATCTTTTAATTGTCGTGATTCTTCATCTGTTTCTTTAATTGATTGTTCTGCTTTCTCTGCCTCTTTTTGTAGTAGTGGAATGTCACAAGACGTGCCAGGAATTAACTGTGACATCCCAATGCATAATTCTGCGCTTGATCTGAAATCTGGACCTGTACCATCTGAATGAAAAAGAATTACAATTACATCTTGTTTTGTAATGCTTCCTTCATTAAGTAACATTCCAGCTATACCTGGAATTGTGCCGTATTCAAGAATTTTTATTCCTGATTTTTTTAATTTTGTTCTTGCCGACTCTGTATTTCCTACTGCAACTATCCCTTCAATTCCGTCTAGCGATTTTACTGCCATACTACTTACGATCAATTCTATTTTTTGTTTTTTTGCCCAATTGAGCATTGTCTTTGCAACAACTCTGTGTAATGATTCATGAAGAGTAAGATATGATAAGAAAACTGAAACTTTAAGATCATCGTTTACAAAAATACGTGTTGGATAATTTGGTTTGCCTTCTTTGATTAAACTAATTGGTGGAAAACTATCTGAATCGATTATTCCTGCTAAACTAAATTGTGATGTCTGTATCATTGATTCTGTTGCAATTGCACTGGTAAATCCCACCGAAGGAAATCCATCTATGAGATAACCGCCCTCCAAATTAATTGGTCTTAATTCTTTAATCCTTATTCTGGAGTACAATATGTCATATTGAATTCTATTGGATAATAGTTTTTACCTGCTTTGATTACTTTAGTTTTGAAATTAACGCTGCATAAATGAATGGTAAAATTGTTGTAACTTCTGCATGAAGAGTAGCTTGTCTGGCTTGCTGTGTGACTTTTCCCCATGAAATGGCTTCTCTTACTAGTGCACCACTTAGACTGCCGTCAAATTCTTGTGCTGTTGTAATGTAAAACGCATAATCCAAACCTTCTCTGTATTGATTCCACCATAACGTATGGTGCTTTGAAATCCCTCCTCCGATCATTAAAGCCCCAGATTTTTTTGCTTTGAATATTAACCCTGACAACAAATCTGCATCTGCTGCTAGATTCAATTTAAAATCACGATGTCTTTGTATGAATAACCATATTTGACTTCCAACCGCACCATCCATAATTCCTGGTACAACTACGTCAATTTTATTTTTGTAAGCCCAATAAAGAAAAGAATTCTCACCCAGATGTTTTCCAATCATTCTACAAATTTCTGCAGTAGACATTTCTTTTATTCCGTTTTTGTATTCTTCTTCTAAAAATACCTGCATTTTTTCTTCAATGAGTGGACCATAACTTTCCATTGGCACTAAAATATTTCCCAATCTGTGGATGTGTTGATCTGCAAGTTCTCCATCATCCATAGTAAATGAACCTTCTTTGTAGTTTGAAAAATTCCGTGCAATATCATGATCTAGTGCACCACAAGTTGTAATTGCAACATCAAACCATTTATTTTTTATCATGTCTTTGATAATTCCGCGCAATCCTGTTGATACAACAGCCCCTACAAAAGAAATGAACTTTAGACATTCCTGATCTGAAATCATTGCAGTTAAAATGTCAAGACCATCTGAAAGATTGACTGATTCAAATCC
>JACRND010000005.1 GCA_016234975.1 Nitrosarchaeum sp.
AATTTTGGTACATCTGATGAGATTGCATAAAATGAATGACATGCTATTGGACCTGAATACATGTATCCTGCATGTGGACATATAACTCCAAAAATTTTCTTTTTAATATTAGATGGTGGCATTTTACCTGGACCAAATTTATGTAAAAAACATTCTTTGATGGATTTTTTTAATTCTTTTTCTTCGCCTGAATAGAACATTCCGGCTACTGCCGGTGTTCTAATTTGCATTACTCTATTTCCTCTTCCGTAATCTTAGTTTCAAAATCATCTATTTCGTATTTCATTGATTCATCTTCTTTTAATTCTCCTCTTTCTATGAGAATTTGGCGAACCAATAACCAATAAACTGTGGCAAGTGCTTTTCTTCCTCTGTTGTTTGCTGGAATAATCACATCTAATTTCGATGTAATGTTATCTGTATTTGAAATTCCAATTACTGGAATCCCTGCATTGGTTGCCTCAGTAATTGCTTGTACGTCTACTTGAGGATCAGAAATTAAAACCAATTTTGGTTCAATGTAGTATGGTAATGATGGATTGGTAAGAGTGCCAGGCATGAATCGGCCTAATAATTTTTTAGATCCTAACATCTCACAAAATTTCTCAATTGGAGTATTTGCATATTGTCTAGCAGAACAGACGATTAGCTTATCTGTTCCAAGTCGGTTGATGAACTTGGCAGCAGTCTTAATTTTTTCTAAAGTTATATCGATATCAAGCATGTATAGTCCTTCAGGACTAGCTTTCGTGATAAACGGTGTCATAAATTTCGTTTTAACTGGAGTTCCCACTCTGATCCCTGTGGATAAAATCTTCTTTTTGATTTCTGTGGATTCTACTTGTTCACTCATAGCGATTTTAAATCTCTGCCATACCGCGTATTAAATCATGCTCTGATAGACGTATAAGTTCATTTAATTTTGCTACTCTTTCTCCTCCAACTATGCCAACTTTGAGCATTTTTGACTTTGTTGCCAACCCTATGTGAGAAATGTGTGAATCCGTGGATTCTCCTGATCTATGCGATGTGATTAATTTTATGTTGTTTTGATTTGCTACTTTGGCAAATTCAAAGGCATCGTAAAGACTACCTGCCTGATTAACTTTGAGAATTGCAGCATTGCAAGATTTTGAATTAATTGCCTTGGTTAGAATGTCTTTATTGGTAACAGTTAGATCATCTCCTGTAACTAACGTATCTGGAAATTTAGCAGTCAATTCTGCCATATCATCAAAAGCTTCTTCGTGAACAGCATCTTCTGCATAGATTAATTTGTATTTTTTAATAATATTTGCAGCGAATTCAATTTGTTGTTCTGGGGAATTGACAAATCCTGCTCTTTCGTAAACATACTTTTGTTTTTCTTCATTCCACTGAGTTGATGATGCAAAGTCAACTCCCAAAGCTACTTCTTTTCCCAACGTAAATCCTAAATTTTCACAAGCCTTAGCTGAAAGTTCTAAAGCCTTTTCATTTTTTAATTTTGGTGCCCACCCTCCTTCATCACCTCGTCCATTAGTAAAATCGGGATCCTCTTTTTCCCCAAAATGTTTCCTAATGGAAATGGAAATTTGAAAGATGATTCAGATGATAACATTTGAAATAAAGGCATGTCTGATGATTTTGAAGCAGATTCCATTGATGCAATAGTTACTGCAAATGCTAATGCTCCCCCCATCTTTGAATAATTTGACGATTGATCAACACTCCTTAACGTTTCATGCACTGTTTTAAGATCTGATGATTCTAATCCAATAAATTTTTGAGAATTTTCATTTAATATTCTTAGGCTCTCTTCAGGTTTTTCGTTTGGAAAACTAACTGCTTCATATTTTCCAACACTAGCTCCAGACGGTGCACACACTCTTCCTAGAAATTTATTTTCTGATATGATGTCGACTTCTACAGTTTTACTTCCCCTACTATTGTAAATAATACGTCCTTCAATGGAAGTTATTTTTGGCAAACTATTCTAACTCAGATTGGACTTCTTGGTGTCTTCTCTGTATTGCTTCATAAAATGGAATAACTTGTTGAATAGTTTCAACAGTGGTCAATAGCATTCTTCTACAACAATATCTGTTTATTCCCAAAGAGTCTAGTCCTTTAGCTGGATCTTCTCCAGATCTTACTTTATTTTGATAATCTTCAAACTTATCAGCAATTAAGTTTCCACAAGTAAAACATCTTACAGGAATTAACATACGAACAAAAAAGTAATCAAGGATTATAAAAACCATGCAAGAAATTTCTATTGCGGGTGTCGCCCAGCTCGGTCAAAGGCGCTAGCTTGAGGGGTTAGTCTCTTAGGAGTTCGTGGGTTCAAATCCCATCACCCGCATCTAATTTCATTTTATTCAAATTCTGTTTTGTAGTTTGTTTAATGCTTTGATTAGTTCAGAACGTCTTTTTTCTTCTGTTATTGCACCTCTAACGTCGTCTACTAAAATACGATCTACGTCAATTTTTCTTCTAGCCTCTTTTAGTACTTTATCATACATTGAAAATGGATACAAATACAGATACAAATTTTCCATTATTTCAAAAATTCTTGAGGCATTATCTATATCGCCAATTCTAATTTTATCAAAAATCATTCGTTTTAATTCTCCTACACAATCCATTAATCCTAAAACATATGATTCTGGCATTACATCTAATTCTTTTTCTGAAGGAATTTCATTTTTTTCAACAATAGCAATTAAAGATGCTGCTTCAACAAATTCTTGTTCTGGCATAATCATGTATCTCCGAAGATCAGATGTAGCTTTTTTCTTGTATTTTTTTAGTAGCATATCTGCTTGTTTTAAATTATTTTTTGCTGATTTCATGTCTTCTGTATGTACTGATATGATCGATTTACTGCAGAGAATTATTATCTCTCTTGTATTTTTTAACAAAAATTCTCTTGCATCTTGAACTTCAGATAATGATTTTGAAATCTTATTCAAAGACGGCTTTACATTTTTCAATGTCATATTCATGTATGCACAAAACCTAGGATAAATCGTTTGCCAAAGCTCTTATTTTGCTTCTCCTTTATTCTAATTATGGAAATATCTGTGGAACAAATGACGCAAATAGAAAATAATGGACATCGCATGGGTTTTTTAAAAAAATTTATGATGGAAAACGCTGGTGCTATAGTAGTTAAAAGATTGGCAGAAAAATTTGATACTCTTGAATCAAAGAATGTTTTAGTGTTTGCTGGACTAGGAAATAATGGTGGAGATGGATTAGTTATGGCCAGACATCTGGTAGGTTATGGTTCAAAAGTTACAGTTATTTTACTTGGGACTCCTGATAAAATCAAAACTGAAGAAAGTCAATGGAATTGGTCACTACTGGAAAAAATGCCATCTGTTAAATTACTATCTGATGTGGATGCAAATCTTGATTTCATTCCAGACATAATTGTAGATGGAATATTGGGAACTGGAATTTCTGGAGAAATAAGAGAACCATATGCAAGTGCAATAAAATACATCAATGATTCGAATTGCTTTAAAATTGCTGTTGATATTCCATCTGGAGTCAATCCTGATAATGGAGAAACTGCAAATGTCTTTGTACACAGTGACATGACAGTTACATTTCATAAAATGAAGAGAGGAATGCCGAAAAGAAGAGATCTGTGCGGTGAAATTTTTGTTGAAAAAATAGGAATTCCTCCAGAAGCTGAAGATGGTGTGTTATGAAAGTTCATCAAATTCAAGTTGGTAATATGCAGAATTTTACATATGTTGTGGAAGACGAAGATACCAACGAAGGAATAATAATTGATCCCTCTTGGGATCTTGATCAAATTGAGCAGATTATAAAACGAAATAATTTAAAAATAAAATACATAATCAATACGCATCATCATTTTGATCATACCTTGGGAAATGAAGGGATGGTGAAATCAACTAATGCAAAAATCATTCAACATGAGAAATCTGAATTAAAGCACGATATTACAGTCAAAGATGGCGATATAATTGAATTTGGGAATTCAAAATTAACAGTTTTACATACTCCTGGCCATTCTAAAGATAGCATGTGTTTAATTGGAGACGGAAAAATTTTTTCTGGTGATACGCTTTTTGTAGGAAATTGTGGACGTATAGATTTACCAGGAGGTAGTGCAAAAGAACAATATCATAGTCTTTTTGATGTTCTTTATTTGTTGAATGATGATCTTGTTCTTTACTCTGGTCATAATTATGGACATTCTTTAACATCTACAATTGGACAAGAGAAAATAACTAATTTTGGCATGCAAAAGCGAACTGAACAAGAATTTGTTGACATGATGAGACAATGACCTATTTAGATAATTTTGAATTTTTTGGTAATGTAAACAAAGCTCATGATTTTCTTGACGCACTTAAATATGGAAATTTTTTATTCTCAC
>JACRND010000142.1 GCA_016234975.1 Nitrosarchaeum sp.
CCTATGCCAAATCTTCCAATTCCTGCACTGTTTGATGCTTCAAATGGATTTGGAACTCCACTAATTAGAATACCCACACGACTTGCAGCTTGAGACCATTGAGAGTTTGATGCCTTTTCAGCTGATGTTAGAGGTGCTATAGCAATATTGCTTAAACTGAATGCCCCTTTTGGTGCACCAGTATATGATGCATTAAATTGAACCGTCTTAGTAGTTGACGAAGCAAGATATGTTGATGTAAAAGCCACAGTATTACCTTGCAATAAAGTTGCAATACTTGCCGGGGATGGTCCGTCTACTTTAGTAAGTGTTCCATTGTTTGTTAGTGTAGGGACAAGATTTGCAATGTTATTTGGGTTTGTAGAATTGTTTGTAATCAATGTAGTTACTCGAAATGTTGTATCAAGACCAACAGTTGATGGCATTATAATCTGCAATCTAGTTGAAACATTTGGAGATACCTGAAATGTTGCAATATTTCCCCTCTCTGTAATAACTTTGAGATTGTAACTTGTGGAGGAACTTGCAGATATTGTCGTAGACTGACCAATGTTGTATTGTGATTTGCCAGGATCTAACCTAATATTCAGATCTGCTTTTACATCAGAAGGAGTAGTCAAATCTTGATTACTTACCCATAAACGAGTAAGTTTTACAGGCAAAGAACCCGTATTAGATACAGTCATGTTAAATTTTCCACCATCAATTCTAACTGAAGTAATTTTGACTTCTTCACTTCCACGATCTACATTTTGAGCTTGTGAAACAATAACAGAGTTTGAAAAATTCTCAATTGTGTTTGTACTGTATGTGACATAAGTGATAACAGTTGTAGTTGCAATTATAAAAAATACTGCACCCACTACAGTACTTAATGCTCTTCTGTTTCTCACGGGGCATTCACCTGTGTTTTGAATTGAGAATCTCTATTGGTAAAAACTACTACTTCATAAGGAATCTTTGTCTTCCAGCCAAAATTTTCTTTTAGTGAAAGCGTTTTGCCTGGATTGATTCCCCCGTTTGTATGTTTGAATTCATATGTTTTATTTGAAGTCATGTTTGTAATTTGTATTTTAGTTACATTAAGTCCAATGGTTCCAATATTATTCATTGTGATATTCATAGACGGTCCAGAGCCAAACCAAATATGCTCTATGAATAATTTTTCATTAATTTTATTAAAATTACTTGATACTGTAGAATCCAAACTTTTTTGATGGGTAGTGAGATTTGTGTTTGCCCAGACAACTACCAATAGTCCCATAACTGTAACAGCTGAGAGCAGTATTGCACCAGTTACAATACTGCTTAATCCTCGTCTAGTTTTTTTAAAGTGTATTTTCTTTTGATAATTATTCATTTAGATCTCTATCTGGGGTCATCTATGCATTAGGCTGAATAATGTCAAGATTATCAGATTCAATTTCATCAGTTGATTCAGATCCATCCTGATCTGATATCTCTTCTACAATTTCGTCATTTGTTTCAGATACGTTGCCTGCGCCCATTCCACCGATTTGAATGGGAGGACAAGATACGTTGAGGCTTTTTGAAAGCAAGAAAAATGTAGGAAATAATTCCTGATAAACTACAGAGAGGATTTTAGGTACATTGTTTTCATCTTTATTGAGCATGTCATCACGTTCTTTTGAATCCCCAGATGTTTTGATCATGCCTTCAATGTTTAGACGAACATTTTTTGGGTTTGATAAAATGGTAAATCCATACTTGAAAGTAGAGTAGGTTTCTGTATTTTCAATCTCGTCAATTGATGCCTCTACATCATATTTGTGAAATATAGTATTTTTTGGGTCATTTTTACTCATAGATATAGAGTTCAAATCCACTTGTATGTTCAATTTGATTAATCTGGTCTCAAAATTCATTAAACAGTGTGTATGTAATATTGACACACACATAACAGCATTAAGCGTATTATCATGCAAATTATGTGTGCATGGAGCAGAAAAATAGATCTATATCATCAGTTAATCACTCAAAAATAAATTCAGAGAAGGTAAACCTGTCAGTATCAATATCTAAGATAAAAAAAGATACACACAAACTATCAAAAATGTATGATTTTAAAAAATACCTGAATTCAGCAGACATGGTATTTCCTCCAGAGATGGATGAAATGATACCAAAAGACACACCACCGTATCTGGATAACGGTGAGCATTATGTGGAAAGAATTGGCAGGGCATTGAAATTTTTCAAGCAATGTGCTTTGATTGGTCCCAGTGGAACAGGAAAGACACACATCGTATATCTTGTCGCAGAATTGGCAGGACTTCCAATGTGGGAAATCAACTGCGGTTTAGCAACATCAGTTTTCGATCTTTTTGGAAGATATGTAGGACTGGGAAAAGAAAATTGGATTGATGGGTTAATTACTGGATGGTGTAGAAAAGGGGGAATATTATACCTTGATGAGGCAAACATGATGAAGCAGGATGTTGCAACAAAACTAAACCCATTGTTAGCCCAAAGAGGACACATGGTACTCACAGAAAAAGATAGTGAGATTATTCACAGACATAAACATGCATACATGATAATTAGTATGAACCCAGTATCATCAGAATTTGCAGGTACAAAGCCAATCAATGCGGCCATGAGGAGGAGAATGAGTGTTTGGTTGAACTTTGATTACATGAGTATTGGAGACAATATAGACGAGAAAGAATTTCAGATGGTTTCAGAAAGAGGAGGAGTCTCTCTAAAAGATGCAGAGATAATTGTAAAAATCGGTGCTAGGTTAAGACAAGAATACAAAATGGGGGATCTTCCTTACGGTCCATCCATAGGAGATTTAGTAAACTGGGCAAAGATTTGTTCAGATGGAGCAGATATTTTAGGCGGCGCAAACGAAACACTTGTTCCAATGACCAGTGATGATCCAGAAGTACAAGATGAGGTAAGACAGATAATTAAAAAAATAATTGAAAGCGAAGCTGCACATAGAAGTCGTCAAGGATGATCAAATGACAGACACTGTAGAGGATGTGGCCCATCAAATCTTTTTTGACATATGTGGAAAAAAACCTACAGATATCGATATTTTCTTTTTAAAAAATATTCATTTTCCAAAAATAGAATATTTGCCAAGGATGACAGTGCATATTCCATTGCCAAGAGAAATAAATGGAAATAACATCTATGAGGGAAACATCTTTGTTGATTATGAATCAGGACAAGAAACAATTTGGAATTTATTTTTTGCAACTATTTGTCATGCTGCAGGACATGCAAAGATAACAGATTTTGGCAAATATGAGAATTGGATTAAGGGGAAAAATAAAAAAAAAGCATACAAAGTAATAGAATTCATAGAAGATATCAAAGTCAACAGTTTTCTAGAAAAATCATTTCCTGAATATTTCCAAGAAATCAATAAAATCGACAAGGTATTTAAAATAATTAACGAACAAAAGAGTGGAAAAAATAAAGGATATGCAAAAAGGGCATTTTCTGAAAAATTTGATAATAAAAGTTCACACAGGCATAAAATTAAACAAGATATTCTAGAATCCGATTTTGAAAATGGAGATAAATTAATTGAGATTGCAGAGGAAGTATATCACAATGAAGGCATCATAATTGAAGAAAAAATCCCATACATGGATCACTATTTTGTTCAAAAGAGAGTATCTGATTGGCAGCAAAATGTCATCATAAATCCAGAAGGAGTGGTTCAGAAAAATGTACAGAATTTTATCGAAATGTGGTTTGAGCAATTAAAACGTAAAGCAAAAATGCGTAAAAAATACATAAGCATTACAAAAGATCTAAATTTTGACAAGATTGATTTTTCCCCCGAAAACATTGGAGAATATTTGAGATTAAGAAATGCAACACATATGTTTTTGAAAAAAATGAGCAGAGAGATAAAGATGATTCCAAATGTGATGGATGAGGGCAAACCTGAAGATATGGGACTGTTAGAATTGCAGGCTGCAATTCAATCTATTGCAGCTCAAAACAACAACATCCAGATTTTTGAACAAGATGATTATAGAAGAATAGAAGAAGCTTGGGCAATAGTTTTAGACACTAGCAGCAGTATGAAGTTAAAATTTGATGAGATGAAAAAATTTGCAATCGTGCTTGGTGAAGCTGCAAATGAGGTGAACTCAAAAAATGGGAAATGGGGGTTTTTTACTTTTAACAATAATTTTGAGATAGTAAAAGATCATAATGAAAAATATGATCAAACAGTAAAGTCCAGAGTGGGAGGAATAGAAATCAGTGGACTATCTTTCATAGGAGACGCAGTAAAACTTTGTGCCAGAATATTAGAAAAAGAGAACATAGAGAAAAAATACATTTTTCTAGTTACAGATGGTCAAAATGTAGGAACATTAGGAAATAATAAAGACATGGAAGAGGCAGTGATGGAAGCAAAAAAGAGAGGAATCACAATTGTAGGAATAGGATTTCCTCAGAAAAACACAAAAATATTTAATCTTTGCATACCTTATGAAAATCTACGTAAGACCACAGCTAAATTCATTTCAGCATATACAAGAATGTCTGGAGACGGTATGTAAAAACAGTTAATAAAAATTAACATACATCA
>JACRND010000143.1 GCA_016234975.1 Nitrosarchaeum sp.
TAAAAGAAGGCTTAGACTTTTGTTTACAAAAATTTAAACTCAGTGAAAAATCTATTGCAAAATTAGTCTCAATAAAAAAACCAGAAGATGTCAAAGGACTAGTTGATATTGGAAAAGAAATGGGAATTACTGTGGAATATGTAAATAGAGAAGATTTGGTGGAAATTTCTGCACCTAATCCATCAGATACAGTCAAAGCATTTGAAGGAACTTCTAGCGTATCAGAAGCTGCTGCAATCAAAGTTTCTGGCGGAAAGTTAATTGTTGAAAAACAGAAATTTCCACCAAATTTGACCATAGCCATAGCGAGGATATTAGATTGAAACGTGGATTATTACTAATAGATAGAGGAAGTAGAGAAAGAGAAGCTTCTGAAGAATTGGAAGTCATTTGTAATGCGATAAAAGCCAAAGGGGATTATGTTTTTGCTGAATATTGTTTTCTTGAAGTAGAACCACCATACATTGAAGATGGAATTACAAAATGCCTTAAACAAGATATTGATCATTTAACAATAGTTCCTTATTTTCTGTATCCTGGAAAAAAAGTAAAAAATGCAGTTACAGATGTTATGAAATTTCAGAAAGACACCAAAGTGAAATTTGTTATTACAAAACCAATGAGCATGCATAAAACTCTGATTAATTTAGTTGAGAATAGAATATCTGCAACACTGCAGGAAAATCATGTTACAATTCCAAAAAAAGACGTAGACGTGTTAATTATTGGACACGGTAGCAAAGATCCCAATGCACAAATGTCATTAGATTATGTCGTAGATGGATTAAAAGGAAATTATAGAAATGTAAATAGATGTTGGTTGGAGATAGAACAACCTGACATTGTAGAAGGTATTAAGATTTGTGAAAAAAACAATCCTCAGGTTCTTGTAATTGTATTTTATTTTTTACATGAAGGTGCGCATGTCAAAACTGATATCAATAATGATCTTTTACCTGCGCTTAAAAATTCTAATATTAAAAAAACATACACTACAAAACATTTAGGAGTAGATGAAAAAATGATCGAATTAATAATAGAAAGAGCAAAAGAGGTAGAAAATGCAAACTAGAAAGGGTCAATCAATTGAAGATGCAAGCATGCAAATGATAGATGATGAAATTGGTACTCATCAATATAATGAAAAAGAATGGCCCATTGTCAGAAGAATAATTCATTCAACTGCTGATTTTGATTTTGCAAGAGAAAACAGAGTAGTTTTTCATAAAGAAGCTATTGAAAGTGGAATGAGGGCTATAAAAAATGGATGTAGTATCGTAGTGGATGTAAATGGTGTAATTGGTGGTCTGAACAAACAAAATCCAAAAGATTTTCAGAATAAGGTTGTTTGCAATATTTCAAACCCAGAAATAATGGAAATGGCAAAAAAAGAAAATAAAACTCGCTCTCAGGTATCAATGAGAGCGGCATTATCAGATATTGATGGTGGGATAGTTGCAATTGGTAATGCTCCAACTGCTCTTATGGAAGTAATACAGATGGTAAAAGAAGGCATTGTCAAACCTGCACTAATCATTGGAATTCCAGTAGGATTCATTTGTGCTGCAGAATCAAAAGAGGAATTGAGTAAATTAGAAGGGACACCATTTATCACCAACAAAGGAAGGAAGGGAGGAAGTTCTTCAGCATCTGCAATAATTAATGCATTATACAAGCTTGTAAGGGCAGAATCATCTTTTTGAATGATCAATGCAGTTTTTCACAAAAATTTTCGCATAATCAGAACTATCAAAGTAGAGGTGCCCATATGATGCAAGTGTATTGTATTGAATCATGCCATCTTTGTGATTTTTAATTCCTTCACCAATATCCAATTTATATGCAAATTTTGAATCAGAAGAAACAGAATCTAATTCAGAATAGTGAAATTCATGCCCTCGTAAATCATGTGTTTTATCTGAAATGATATTCTTTAAAATTGTCTTACCTTTTGTATAGTTTAATTTCATTTTTTTAGTCATTTTTGTTTCTGCATCAAACAAACCAATCATTTTAAATTTTTTATTCCCATAATCAATAGATTTTGTAAGGTACATCAATCCTCCGCATTCGGCATAAATTGGAGTGTTTTCTTCGGACAATTCCTTTATCATTTTTCTCATAACATGATTTTTTTCAAGCAAATTACCAAGAATCTCTGGAAAACCACCTCCGATGTAAATTCCATCAGATTTTGGAAGTCTCTTATCATGTATAGGACTAAAAAACTTTAGATCAGCACCTTCACGTCTTAATGCTTCTAGATTATCACGATAATAGAAATTAAAAGAGCTATCAAGTGCAACAGCGATTGTAATTGTAGGTTTTTTTATTATAATTTTAGGTTTTTTTGGAAGTGGCATAGGATTTTTCATAATTTGAATGATTTTTTCAATATCAAGTGAGTCTGAAATTATTTTAGACGTTTTTTCAATTTTTGATTTAAGATTTTTTTCTTTTGCTGGAATCAATCCAAGATGTCTAGATTCAAAATTTAGTTCTGAATTTTTATAAATTA
>JACRND010000144.1 GCA_016234975.1 Nitrosarchaeum sp.
GTTTATTCTAAAATAATCTCATCTTCTGGTTTCCATGCTGGTTCTACTATGCACAAAAATCGTAGATTTTCCGAACCTGTGTTCTCTATATATTGTTCTGACATTGGCGGAACATAAATCGAATCGTCTTTTTTTAATTGATATGATTCTTTATTGACTCTCAATAATGCATCTCCTTCTAAAATATAGTAAATCTCTGATGATCTTATCTTGTGGAGAAGAGATTTTTTTCCTGACTCCAGTGTAAATTGTGCCAGACTGTAACTGATTCCATTTAGTGTGTTGTGTGGATGAAAATATTGTTTTATCTCGGTTCCCTCATTTCCTGTAATTGTTTCTATCTCGAAATTTTTTCTAATTAACATTTTAAAGTCATATTTTTTTTGTGACGTTTGTCTTAAAGTCAGACTCATACCATGTTGTTTTATATTCTGAATTTTTAGACGGCAAAATATTGATCGCAATATGTGAAAACGTCTTTTTGTTTGATGAGCCATGTGTATGAAGCGTATTGGTTGGAATGTATACAACATCCCCCGTTTTGAGGCTGATTTTTTCTGTTCTCTTGATTTTAAAATTTGTCTTGCTTGTGCCATATTTTCTAAATGTCTCAAGACTTCCAATTCCTTTGGTGACTATTAGAATCTGATTGCCATTATGTAAATGCATTTTTTTTTTTTTTTTTTTATCAAAGTAAACGTGATAGATATCTTGTTCCTTTGATTTTATTTTAGATGAAATATCTTTCATGTGTACTTTGTTTGTAAACCACTCTGGATTGATCTTTCTTTTGTCTCCTGATGCATAGATATTTGATTTTTGCATTTTAGTCCTTGTATTGTGTACCATTTCATCTATTGTATTATGTTTTTCCAAATCTCTCTTAACTATGAATTGAAATGACCCTCTAGAGTTTGACTATTTTTCTGAATTGGTCATTGTGGTGTAATCTCTCAAATACCTTTTCTTCTTTGGCCCATGCCCTGATTGTTTTGGGGTTCAAATTGACTGCTTTTTTTAACAGCTCAAGTGACTCTGGAAATTCTCCTAATGCTGACTTGCTTCTTGATTTTGCATAGATGACATTTACATTGTCTTTATGCTTTGCAAGTATCTGATCAAAAATCTCAATTGCTTTTTTATGATTTCCCAATTCAGCTGATTCTATTCCTATGTGAAATAATGCGTCCATGTGACTTGGATTGTTTTTGCAAACATTTTCAAAACAATTCAGTGATTCCTCATGTTTTTTTAATTTTCCCAAAATGATTCCTTTGTAAAATTGTGCATTTGGTTTTCTAGGCTCTATGCTTATTGCTTTGTTAAGGTAATCCAGTGCCTCATCATGCTCTTGTAATCTGTCAAGCAAAACGCCTTTGTTAAAATATGATGGCCCATATTTTGGGTCCGCCTTGATTGCCATATCATAGCACTCTGATGCACCTTGAATGTTTCCCATCTCTGCCATTGCAATTCCTTTGTTGTTAATTGCAGCTGCGTCTTTGGGATTTATTTCTAATAGCAAGTAAAAGCAGGTTATTGCATCACTGTATTTTTTTATTTGATTCAGTGCGAGTCCTTTGTTGTATAACGCTGATACGTTTTTGGGATTCTGGTTCAGTATTTTGTTGAATAATGTGATTGCCGCTTTGGGCTGATTTTTTTCCATTAGGGACATTGCATGATACATCAGGTCTTCGATATCTTCTTTTGAACCAAACAAGCCCATGATTAGTTACAACATGTCATGGGTAATGAAAGTTTAGTTTAGTGATTTGGATTTTGTTTTCCACAATCCAGATCTAAGGATTGTTTTGTTGCTGAAAATTCTCAGATGCTGCAATCATCTTCTTTATGTCATCTTTGGAATGTGCATTGGATATGGCACCTAATTTTCCAGGCAAAAAGAATATTCCGTCTTGTGCAATCATCTTAAAGTGATATTTACGAAGTAATTCTGTATCACACTTTGCAGCTTGAGCTGAATTTACAATCTCGACGATTCCATCTTTTGTAAAATGCGTCATAAATAGTGAGCCTTGACCAGTAATGACTACTTTATCTCCAAACACTTTGCCTAGCTCATCTCTTGCAAATTTTCCAAGCGAGTTGATCTTTGGATAGATTGTCTCTTTTGATTTTTTTAATTCTGTCAGTGTTGCAAATCCAGAAGTCATTGACATGGGATTTGCAGAAAATGTTCCTCCTCCTATGTATGATCTTTCTGATTTTTTCTTTCCTGTAGTGTCTGCATGTTTCATTATTTCTTTTTTGCCACACATTACACCAATTGGCATTCCTCCACCTACAATTTTTCCCAATGTGACAATATCTGGTTCAAGTTTCATGGTAGGGTACAAGCATCCAAATCTGAATCTAAATCCAGTTACAATCTCATCTAGTATTAACAATGATTTATTTTTGTGAGCAAACTCTTGTATTCCTTTGAGGTACTCACGTGTCGCTGGAATACATCCGCCTCCACCTAACACTGGTTCGATTATTATTCCTGCCAAATCATTTGACACTTTGTTAAGAATCTCAAGTGATCTTTCTAAATCATTGAATGGTATTGAAATTATTTTTTCCTCATTTACAACACCACTGCTTTCTGATTCTGTAAACGGCCAGTTGACACTCTTTAGTAAATCTGATGTATATCCATGCCACCCTCCATCTATCTTTGCAATAATTTTTTTACCTGTCACCGAACGTGCTAGTCTCACTGCATACATTGTAGCTTCAGTACCTGATGTAACGTAGCGAATCTTCTCAGCTACTGGAACTGCCTTTGAAATTAATTCAGACAATTTGATAGTTTGCTCATTTACTGTACCATACATCCAACTTTTCTCAATCTGTTTTTTCAGTGAGTCTTTGACTTGTTTTGGACCGTGCCCTAAAATCAAACTCCAATGCCCCATCCAATAATCTGTATACTTGTTATCATCCACATCCACTAAATTTTTTCCTGAAGATGATTTTACAACAAATGGATATGGCTCAAAAAATCGTATGTTGTGACTTACACCGTTTACATGAAATTTAGATGATGTTGAAAATAACTTGGCAGACTTTTTTGTCTTTTTTTTATAATCTAAAATGATACTCATTTTTCTATTTGCTATAAAGTCAAACGATTATTTAATAAATGATCGCCTATTTTAGACATGGTTTATATGTATTTGAAAAGTTTTGTTTTCTGCATACGTAAAGCAATAGGCGGCGCTTGTGATGAAAGTATGGTAATGCACCATTTTGTGATTCATAGGCCTCCATTTACGCATACAAAATGAGGATCTGATCAACTGATCAAATCTGAAATGTGAAGATTATGTGCATCCGTCAATTCCAATATAGTACAATGTGTACTTCAATAATCAAGTAAAAACAGAATCCGGTTGATCCTGCCGGACCTGACTGCTATCGGATTGATACTAAGCCATGCGAGTCATTGTAGCAATACAAGGCAGACGGCTCAGTAACGCGTAGTCAATCTACCCTATGGACGGGAATAACCTCGGGAAACTGAGAATAATGCCCGATAGAACATTATGCCTGGAATGGTTTATGTTTCAAATGATTTATCGCCATAGGATGGGACTGCGGCCTATCAGTTTGTTGGTGAGGTAATGGCCCACCAAGACTATTACAGGTACGGGCTCTGAGAGGAGTAGCCCGGAGATGGGTACTGAGACACGGACCCAGGCCCTATGGGGCGCAGCAGGCGAGAAAACTTTGCAATGTGCGAAAGCACGACAAGGGTAATCCGAGTGGTTTCTGCTAAAGAAACCTTTTGTCAGTCCTAGAAACACTGATGAATAAGGGGTGGGCAAGTTCTGGTGTCAGCCGCCGCGGTAAAACCAGCACCTCAAGTGGTCAGGATGATTATTGGGCCTAAAGCATCCGTAGCTCGTTTTGTAAGTTTTCGGTTAAATCCATGCGCTTAACGTATGGGCTGCCGGGAATACTGCATAACTAGGAAGTGGGAGAGGTAGACGGTACTCGGTAGGAAGGGGTAAAATCCTTTGATCTATTGATGACCACCTGTGGCGAAGGCGGTCTACCAGAACACGTTCGACGGTGAGGGATGAAAGCTGGGGGAGCAAACCGGATTAGATACCCGGGTAGTCCCAGCTGTAAACGATGCA
>JACRND010000006.1 GCA_016234975.1 Nitrosarchaeum sp.
ACGGATTAAGAGTCCGCTGCTCTACCAACTGAGCTAACAACCCAAACGGAAAAGACTGAGGGGCGGATTCTAGGCAACTTGACCAGATTGGTCAAAGTTTCAGGCAGGCCTTTTTCTGTTCGCTATTGACGCCATCTGCAAAAATAATTACATTGGATGGAACAATTATTGGAGATGAATCAATAATTGATCAAGTGTTATAGATAAATTCAAGAATCAATTTTTGTTACAAATGTTGCTTTGTGAGCACAGTTGTAACATGTTACCGTTTCATCTAAAATATCTTTTAATTTGAATCCGGCAATTTTATTTTAATAAAAATTTTTCTTCAAACTATCTTCAAGAGAGGTATAAAAAATCCAGCGTTGCCGTATTTTTCAAGACAAGTTAAGATTCACCTACTTTTGCATCTGGAAATTTTATCCGTACTTTTTCAGAGATTAGTCAGATTATGTTTGTTGAAAATAATACAGATCACACATTAGGTATGACAATCATTCTATTTTGTCATATGGCTCAATAGGGTCTTTTGTTGTTTTATTATCTTTGAGCCATTCCAAAGTCTTTACAAAAGAATCAGCTAGCTCAATAGTTGTAAGAACAGGAATTCCCAATTCCAGAGATTTTCTTCTAATCTGATATTCATCCTCAAGCATTCCAACATATTTTTCAAGTGTTGATGTGCTGGGGATATTTATGATAAAGTCTATCTTTCGTTCATAGAGCAGATCTGCAATGTTAGGTTTTCTTGTAGGTTCTGAAATTTTGTGAACTATTTCAACATCGCCAAGCTTTTCTTCAAAAAATTCTGCAGTATGTTCAGTTGCAAGGATCTTAAATCCAAGACTTTTTAATCGTGCAATTGGTTGCAATAACTTTTCTTTATTTTGAGATCCGCCGACTGTAACAAGTGCAGTGCCTGTCTTTGGAAGAGTGTATCCTGCAGAAGTAAGTCCTTTAGCTAATGCATCGTAAAAGCTTGTGCCAAAGCAAGCAACTTCGCCAGTAGATTGCATTTCAACTCCTAACCTAATATCTGCCCCTTCCAGTTGCATAAATGAGAATTGCGGTACCTTGATTCCAAAATTGTGAATTTTTTGCCATTTGTTTTCAGGTAATTTAGGCAGAGGCTTACCCAAGATTGCCTTTGCTGCTAGTGAGATAAGATTTGTCTTGACAAGTTTTGATACAAACGGCATAGAACGAGATGCTCTAATGTTTAATTCAATTACATAAACATGATCATCATGGATTAAAAATTGTAGATTAAATGGTCCTTTAACATTAAACGTTTTTGCAATTTTTGTAGAGTATTCAGTGATAGTTTCAATAGTTTTGTTGTTTAGTCGCCATGGGGGAATGCACATCATAGCGTCACCTGAATGAACACCTGCGCTTTCAATGTGTTCAACTATGGCTCCAATTATAACGTCAGTGCCATTACTAACTCCATCAACATCAACTTCTAATGAATTTAGCATAAATTTTGAAATGACAACAGGGTGATCAGGAGATACATCAGTTGCTTCTTTAACATATTTTTTTAATTCATCTTGAGACCATACAACTTTCATGGCAGCGCCAGATAATACGTATGAGGGTCTAACAATTACGGGAAACCCTACATCTTGTGCAAAACTTTTTGCTTCAGTAATATTTGAAAAGGCTTGCCATCTCGGTTGTTGAATATGTAATTTATCTAATTCAGCGCTGAATTTAGAACGGTCTTCTGCTCTATCAACATCATCTGCGGTAGTACCCATTATGGTGATACCATTTTTTGCAAGACCTAATGTCAAATTATTTGCGGTTTGACCTCCAACACAAGTAACTATGCCTTTTGGATTTTCAAATTCTGCAATATCTAAAATTCTCTCTAAAGTCAATTCTTCAAAGTACAGTCTACTACAAATATCATAATCAGTTGAAACAGTTTCAGGATTACAATTTACAACTGAAACATTTTTTTCGCCATTTTCTTGCAAACCCCAAACCATGTTTACAGTACCCCAATCAAATTCTACACTACTGCCAATACGGTAAGGACCTGCACCAAGTACAATGACGCCTTTTTCATCAGGTGCAATTTGAATATCATTTTGATTACCACCATACGTCAGATAGAGATAGTTGGTAACTGCAGGCCATTCAGCTGCCAAAGTGTCAATTTGCTTTACAGAAGGCAAGACTCCTGCTTTTTTACGTATTTCACGTATTTCTTCAGCAGATTTGTCTTTTGCACGAGCGATTTGCTTATCAGAGAATCCCATCTTTTTTGACTCCCAGAGCAAAGGAGTGGTAAGATGTTCCCGTTTTAATTTTGACTCTACATCCACAATATTTTTGATCTTTTCAATAAACCAAGGATCAATTGCAGAAAGTCGGTAGATTCTCTCAACTGATATTCCCATCTTAAGAGCAGCAGCCACGTAATACAAAATCAAATCATCTGGGTGAGAGAGATGGTCCTCTATTTGCTCTTCATCATAAGATTCCATATTTACTCGATTAAGAACAAGACCGTCATTGCCAATGTCAAGCATCCGTATTGATTTTTGTAATGATTCCTCAAAGCTTCTTCCTACTGCCATAACTTCACCGACTGATTTCATTGTAGGACCAAGTTTTCGTTTTACAAGATCAAATTTTGCAAAATCCCATCTAGGATGCTTGCACACAATATAATCCAAAGAAGGTTCAAAACAAGCAGTAGTTGTTTTTGTAATTCTGTTTTCCAGTTCAGGCAATGTATAACCTAATACCTGTTGCTTTGCTTGCAAGTGCAGAAGAACGTGATAATCGGGGGTTGATTTCAATTGCAACGTATCTATCAGAATCAGGATCTAACCCATATTGAATATTGCATTCTCCTACGATTCCAACATGTTTTGTTGCACGTAAAGCAGCAGAGCGAAGCATGTGGTATTCATGGTTATCAATTGTTTGAGAAGGTGCAACAACAATGTTATCACCAGTATGAACTTTCATTGAAAGAACATTTTCCATATTGCAAACAATTACGTTGTTTCCATCATAATCTTGCATTACTTCATATTCTATTTGCTTCCAATGTCCAATGTATTCCTCAATTAGGACCTGACCAACAAGACTTGCCCTTAGTCCTCGTTCAACAATTTCATGTAACTCAATTTCATTGTAAGCAACTCCACCGCCTTTACCGCCAAGTGTATACGCTACTCGAATAATTACAGGATATCCTAATTCTTGAGCAATTTCTTTTCCGTCAGTAAAATTTGTAACGGTTCTACTTTTTGGAATTGGGACATTGCACTGATCAATAGAATCTATGAAGAGTTGTCGATCCTCAGTTCTTTGAATCTCCTGAATTTTGTACCTAAAACATGCACTCCATACTTTTCAAGTATGCCTGCCTGTGCAAGATTAACACCACAGTTCAAGGCAGTCTGACCTCCATATGCCAGCATTATCCCATCAGGCCTTTCCTTTTCGATAATAGATTCTACATACTCGACATTCACAGGTAACAGATACACTTTATTTGCAAATCGTGTATCGGTCTGAATTGTTGCAATGTTTGGATTGATTAAGATGCTTTTCAGTCCATCTTCATGTATTGCTTTGAGGCATTGGCTTCCGGAGTAGTCAAATTGACGGTCGTTTTAGCGACTTTCGCCGGCTTCTCCGATTTTTATTGCCCCACTACCAAGTACAAGAATTTTTTTTATCGACTCATTCTTCGGCAGATTTACCTTCCTCCATAAGGTGTTTGAGTTCTTCAAAGACGAATTNNAGCTTCTGGGTGAAACTGAACGGCAATACAATTTTGTTTTTTGTGTTTTATTCCTTCGACTGTTTTATCGTCTGCGTTTGTAAACCATAAATTAAATTCAGATGCATTCAAAGATTCAGGAGTTATTCCATAACCGTGATTCTGACTTGTAACATAAACTTGATCATTTTCTAAATTAACACATGGTTTGTTTTGTCCTCGATGACCATATTTTAATTTGTAAGTTTGAGTGTTCCCAGCAAGACCAATAATTTGTGCACCTAAACAAATTCCAAGTGTTGGAATGTTTTTTTCAATTAGTTTTCTTGCAGTTTCAATAGTATCCGAGCATTTTTGAGGATCGCCTGGACCATTGCTAATTACAACACCTTTAGGATGATATGACATAATTTTTTCAAAAGATGCGTTCCAAGGTAATTTTATTACTTTGTAACCAAGATCACGAATATTTCTCAGTATTGCATTCTTGGTACCAGTGTCAATTACAACAACAGATTTTTCTTCAGATCCATACACCACCTCTTGTTTGGTAGATACTGTATCCATGAATTGTTCAGAATTATAATGAGGTGCTGACGCAAGTTGTTTTTTTACTTCGTCTACATTAATTTCAGTGTCAGATACTACCAAAGCAGCCATCATTACTCCTCCAGTACGAAGATTTTTTGTCAGTGCCCTTGTATCAATTCCTGAAATGCCGGGGATTTTTTCATTATATAACCACTCATCAAGAGTCATCGACAGATTCCAGTGGCTGGCAGTTAAAGAGAGTTCATGAACGACTAATCCCCTTAGTTGGATTTTATTAGATTCAAAGAACTTTGGGATTCCATCTTGATCTTTAATTGATGGATCTGGTACGCCATAATTTCCTACAAGAGGATAGGTAAGTGTAAGAATTTGACCACTGTATGACGGATCAGTCAAGGTTTCAGTGTACCCCACCATTCCTGTATTAAAGACAATTTCACCAAAAACAGATGTAGAGTAACCAAAGCCCATCCCATCAAGGACGGTTCCATTATCAAGGATCAGCTTTCCAAACTTGTTTGCGTGGATTGATTTCTTTGTAGTAATTGTGACCCTCGACGAGTACTTTTGATTATAGATTTAAGTTTTTTGAAGGTTGATCGCAAAAAAGAATTAAAAATTTCTCAAAGTGCTCGGAATTCTTCGCTCCACTTGTGATATGCACGGATCATTTCAGGTGAAACACTTGGTTTTCTTCTTACCATGATTTCCTTAAAGTCAGTTGTAGTAAGCTCACGTGGTTGTACTGGTGTTTCACCAGCTACAGGTTCATGATAATCAGGGGCATTAAAGATTTCATGAACTGCCTTAATTTGTGCTGCTTGGCATACGTCTTTGATATCACTTGCACTGTAACCATCAAATAATTTTGCAAGTTCTGCTATGTTAACTCTAAGATCTTTTTTTAATGGGGCAGTATATTGTTCAAATAATTTTTCTCTTGCTTCTTGAGTTGGAAGTGAAACATAAATTCTTTTTTGGAATCTTCTAAGAAAAGGCCAATCAAGACTCCATGGCTTGTTAGTAGCGCCAATAACATAAAGCATCAAATCTTTACCTTTACCATTAACACCGTCCATCTCTGTTAAAAATTGATTTTTGGTTCTTACCTCTCCTCCAACTTCACTACTTCTAGATCCTAAAAGAGAATCAACCTCGTCGACAAAAAGAATGACAGGTTTTCCTTCTTTTTCAGCATAGCTTCTTGCCATAGTAAATAATTTTGAAACATTTTTCTCAGCCTCACCTAACCATTTACTCATCATTGATGCAGCATCTACATTAATGAAATATCCGTCCATTTCATTTGCAGTTGCAGCTGCTAGCATAGTTTTTCCAGTTCCTGGTGGTCCATAAAGCAACATTCCTTTTGGCCAGCCCAAAGGAAACAAATCAGGTCTTTTTGTAGGATAAACTATTGATTCACGTAATGCATTCTTTGCGTCATCTAACCCAATTACTTCATTCCAACTAACATTGGGTTTTTCTTTCATTACAAGATCTTCAAAATCATTTTCGTCTGTTTGTCTTTGCACGGAAGCTAGTTGTTCTTTAGGAGAGGCATTTGGATCTACTGCAGGCTCCACCCCACGTGATTCTTGAAGGGCTTTAATTCGATTATGATAAGAGTTGCATCTGTCTTTGTAAATGGGGTTAAGTTTGCTAGTTGGATAAAGTTGCAATAGTTTTACAAGTGAGTCAATTGCGTGCTGGTAATGTGTAATGGCCATACCTCGTGCTCCTTGAGAGTCAAACTTGATTGCCTCTGAAGCATACTTGCTTGCATTATTTTCTAATTCTTGTGGGGCTAAACTCATCTATATCACTTGTACAGTATTCCCTTGAGAATTTTGTTGGTATTCAGAGGTGTTAATTGGTGTAGTAAAATTAGTTAAATTAATTGAACCAGTTTCAGATTCATCGTCAGATGATTCATTCAGATATGATTTTTTAAGGTCAGATTTTTCTGAAATTTTGGAGTGCATGTTCTTGACTTTATTAATAGAATCCTCAGCAGACAGAATTAATTCAGAGATTTCGTCATCAACTGATTCTATTGATTGAGCGGATTCGGTAATAATCGAAACGAATTGCTGTAAAATTAAGCGTGTCTCTTTTTTATCCTCATATTTGAAGAGCATAAAATTGGCCAATCCCACGATTTTATTTATGTCCTGCAATTCTTCGAGGGTTAATTTATCAATTTTAACATCAGTGATATTAGAGGCAGATAATTTTTTTTCGATTTTTGCAGATAATGATTGGATGTGGTCAATATCTTTTGTAAAATCGCGTTTGGGGCTAAGAAAATTCAAGTATTGCATGCTTTAGAAAAATCAAGATTAGGATACTGCTTACTTATTTTAGAGTCCACCATCAATTTTACTTCATTTAGTACTGAGGAGGATTCAATATTGGATTGACTAAAATCAAATCTAGCCTCGGTAAGAATAGCAGAATCTAAAATAATGCTTCCCAAATGAACTGACAGCTCAGAGAGGCTTTGGCTGCAGGCAGGAAGTAGGTTAAAAAGCTGAGCACTTACAGTTCTCATCATAGGAATTGTCAAAGGTAAAAGTTCAGGAATACTGTTTATTCCAGAGATGGAATTCATTTTCTTTTGAATTTGAGAGAGAATTTCTAATGAAAAGACGATAGTTCTCTCAAAATCTAGTGCTTTAACATAAGTATGATCATTGTCATCTAGTTCTAAGAAATTACGGTTTAATTTTTTTAGTTCAGTTTTTTTTGTTTTTAAAATATCTACAATACTGTTTAGTAAATTGTTTGAATATTCGAGTCTTGGAACAATAGTGACAGTTTGAGATACATTTACACACTCTATTTGAGCCAAATTTGGATTACACATCATACCAATTTATCAATAGAGATTTGATATTTCAAGATTTGAATTACACATCATGTCAATTTGTCAATAGAGATTTTATATTTCAGGACGGTGTCACAATTTTATCAGTAACTGCAGTAACACCTCACTAGGGTTACAATTTTGAATTTTTTTTGAGTATTTGTGTAAAGGAATTTAGCTCTCAATGTTACCTAATCAGGTGCAAACTAGAGTCATGGTAAACGAACATGCACTAACTGTCAGTCTTGAGGAATTTGGCTTGAGCAAGTATGAGGCTCAAGCATATGTCGCCCTTATCTCAAAAGGTACAATATCGGCAGGAGAACTTGCGTATTATTCAGATCTTCCAAGGACTAAAATTTATCCCACATTATTAAAGTTGGAAAACAAGAAGCTGGCAATAATTTCAAAGAGCAAGCCAATCATGTGTACAGCAATTGCACCTGAAGATGCTTTTGATTCAATCATTCATGAACAAATTAACAAAGTAAATGCAATGAATACATTGGTGTCTAATCTAAAAAAAGCAAGTGAGGAAAGCAGAAAGTCCAGAGGTTCGGAAGAAAAAAGATATCTTCACGTTGGTGCAAATAGTGTCCTAGAGCAACTAAGAGTGATGATCGAAGGTTCAAAATCTTCAATCAACATCATGGCAGACCAGTGGGGGTTGGGACTATTGGGAGAATGT
>JACRND010000145.1 GCA_016234975.1 Nitrosarchaeum sp.
CAGACATTGGAGGTATTTTCATTATTTCCAGATTTTCTGAAACATGTTCGGGGGATTTTTGCCCTATGAGTGGAGCTAAAACACCCGGCGATGAACGAATAAACTGCAGTGCACGAAGGGAGGGTTTTAGATCATTGAACTCAGGCATTGCACCAGGTGCTAACAGTCTTCCTTGCATCAATGGTACACTAGTAAATACACCAACATTCAATTTGAGTGCAGCTTCTAATACAGAGACAGGTCTTCCATCAAGTGTTTGATTTTTTGCAAGCAATGCTTGATCATAATACATGTTGAATGGGAGTTGAACGAATCTAAAACCGTGATTTTCGCCCCCAACTTTTTTTGCCAATTCAATCGTATCTTGTAGTGAAAGATATTGTAAATTATCAGGAGAAACACGGAAGCATTCCCATGTGGCCATACCGTAAAATTTAATTTTTCCTTCTTTTCTTTTTTGTTCATATAATTCAAAGACAGATTTTAGATTTTCCAAAAACTTTTCTTTTGAAACGTCCTTGATTTGACCTTCTACAGCATTATGCAGATACATCAAATCAATGCAATCCAGTCCCAAATTTTTCAAACTACGTTCCAGTTGATCATCAAGATATACAGTAGTCATGCAATGATAGTTAGATGTCACATCGCCTTCTTTTATTACACCTTTTTGCGTGTATTCATTTTTGATGTATTCCCAAAATTCTTGTTTTACATCAGCATCATTTGTGAGATAGCCATTTTTTGTACTAATGAAAATTTGATCACGTGAAATTTTTCCCTCATTAATTAATTCAGAGATCGCCTTTCCTACAGAGCGTTCTGCTTTTTGTGCCCTATAGTTAATTGCAGTATCAATTACGTTAATTCCAGATAAGATAGATTGCTTAATCGCGTTTTTTACAAGTTCATCTGTTTTCTCGTTTGCTTCTCCAAGATATGTACCGATACCAATATTGGATAATGTGAGATTGTGAATTTGCTTAAAATTCAACAAATTAATGCCTGAATTTTTGAGAAAATTTTTTGTTCCCTCAGAGGTAGCAAAACCTGAAATCATAAAAAATTATCAATAGATACTGAATTTATGTCTAGAGCACCAAAATTAGAAACGAGCTAAAAAACTAAGTACAAACAATGTACCAGTAATCCTACTAAACATCAATGTGGAAGACATGGATGGTACTAACTCATCTACAGAATTAAAATTTCTCTTCAAACTCAATCCAGCCTTTATCATTAATGGGATACTAAACAGAGTGATGAAAGACAAGATTGGGAAAACACCGATTGAGATACCAAGTAGAATTACAGAGTAAGATATCGCAGGAAATATCCAAAACAAAAAGGTTGCCCTTTTTTTGCCAACTGCAATAACAAGAGTTTTTCTTCCTCGAGATTTATCTGCATCATGATCAGGAAATGATGCAATAAAAAGAACGAGTGAAGATAAAACACCGACGACAATTCCACCTAGAATAGATTCCATAGTGATTTGATTAGATTGGATAAAATAGGTTCCAACTACAATCATCGTACCCTTTACTGCAACAAAAAACTCTGCTAATCCAGAGTTCACTATTTTAGTGGAGTAAAAATAAATTGATAAAATTGCAAATCCCAAAATTGCTGCAATGATTATTCCATTGGCAAATACAAAATAAAATCCAATCACAGAACCTAATATCAAAAATCCAATTCCAGCACGATAAACATCTGAGGGTTTCAGTAATCCTTCAGGCAAGACACCAGTTCCACCACTCATTTTAGTTCTCGTTGTTACTGTGTCGATTCCTCTTTTGTAATCCCAATAATCATTTAACAGATCAACACTAGCATGAAGCACTAGAACACCAGTAAATGTCAAAACAGCATCAAAAGGATCAATAGGGGAATTTTGATGCCAGGATATTGCAAGACCCACAGATACGGCAATAACAGATGCTAAAAGAAATCTAATACGGATTACTCTTAACCAAACAGCGAGTAGCAATTATTCAGACGGGTTTTGGTCTAGTTAAATTTCTTCTTCTTCCCATTCTTCTTCCAATGGTGTCTTTGATTTTTTCAGGAACAACACAACTAAAACACCTATCAAAAGTATTGCCGCGATAATTACATAAACAATCCATTCAGGTAATTGAAGATCTACAGCATTCAGAGTTTTATCTGGAGCATCAACATTGATTGTTAGGGTGTCCTTTCCTTCTGAATATCCTTCTGCAGTTGCAATGAGGTTAAGCGATACGCTTGGACCATTTGTTGCAGTTAATCTGACAATGGCACTGCCATCAGGGCCAGTTCTAACTACATCTGGATCAACTGATGAATTTCCATCAGTTTCTATTTTAATTGATGCACCTGTCACAGACTCGGCATTTTCATCGTCAATAAACAATTTAATCTCAACTGGTTGATCAATGGGAATTAGATCATCTAATCCACTAGTGAATATTTTTAATTGTGTCAAGGAAGAACCTGTACTTATTTTGTCTTCAGTTCCAATCACACCTTTTGCACTAGCTGAAATAACAGAATTACCAATGGCTCCGGTAGTTTCAATTGGGAATGTAGCATAAGAAACGCCTGATGGAATCACAGCATCATCGATTACTTGAACTATATCTTCTTTAGATGAAACAATTTTTGATTTAACATCAAATGAAGGGATAATGGGATTTCCCTGAAGATCAACGATTTGCACAATACCCAAATTATTTTCATGGTTTGCGTTAATTTCGCCCAATGGGAGTATCACCAGCATCTTAGATGAGGGTTGAGTGACAAATGTTTTTTCAGTTTCCAATGATAAATCAGCACCTTCTCCTATTGGAACTACTTTCAGATCTATTTGATTTTCTTTTTCAGTTATTGCAAATGAATCACTATGAAGTTTAGAAAATGCAAAAGTTGAGGACTTTTTGATTTCAATGATACCATTAGTAGGTGTAACAAGATACTTTGAGTCATGTTTCAATACTTTTGGCCTATCTTGACTGTCAATCGCAATTAAAAATACATCAAAATTACCATCACGATCAAACAATATGCTATCCTGACCAGTTGGGGAGAAAATTCTGGCCTCTTTTTGCTCAAGTGTGTTTACAACTTCAGTTAAAACAGAATCAGAGCCAACGCCTTGTACAGACGCAGAAATTAAAACAGGTCCGCTTTTTTGCCCAGTTGAGACAATTGCAGTACCAAAAGAATTACCTACCTCAATTTTTCCAATGTCCTTAATTGTAACTAAATTATTATCTCCAGATATAACATCTAATTTTTTCACATATCCATCTGCATAATAATTTTCGTTTGTTTGAATTGGATAAAATTCGCCATTGTCTAGATCATCAATTGAGAGAATAATTTTATTTTCATCTTTGGTATATGTGGTTTGATCAGTTATAGGATCCCCATTTTCATCAACATCGTCATCGTTATTTTCTATTGCATTGATTTGATAAGTCACTATACTGGTTGCATTACTAGGCATTTTTTCTGGTACAAAAAGTCGAATGTCCTTTTCAGTTATTTGATCATTGTCAATATTGATAGATTTTCCTACTGTTGAAAAAGTATCAGTTGCAATACCATATCCCTCAGCACTGACTCCAATTACAATATCATTTGCAAGCAAATTTGAAAGATTCAAGTCTTGTCTAAGATAATAACCAAATTGTCCTTTTTTTATTACAGTTTTTACTTCTTTCATAGTTTCATCTAACTTATCACCTATAGAGTATTGATCATTTGAGAAAAAATTCAACTCGATATTTTTAGGGGTGCTTGTAGGATTTCCATCAGAATCAAAAAAAAAAAAAAAAATATCCAGTTTTTTGTTAACTTCAGCTGTAATTAATTTCGGGAAAACATGAATTGCTAAAGAAGTTGGAAGAGTTGATGAGATTTTTATGCTTTTTGCAGTATCTAAATTAGATTCGTTTTGGATTGCACGCAGGAATGTATTTCCAACTTTTTCATTGGTTTCCAGTGTTCCCCATGCATAATATTCTCCTTTTTTTATGGTCAATACATCAGAATTTGGAATAGCCAAAGATCTTTCATATTCCAAATTAACATCAATATTAAAAGGTGCACGAATAACATATCCATCAGAAGTTCTCAAATAAACAGAAAAGGGCATTTTGGAATTTACATGCATTTCATCTGTAGGAATATTCAGTTCCAAAATCAGATCATCGGGCAGATGTGTTTCAGCATTACCTACATGAATTTCTTGAAATGTTATTTTTGAGTTAAATGTGGCAGTGATGACTGTATTTCCAGTTAAAGTTCCAGTAGTTACATCAAATGACGCATACTCTTCATTTGCTTTTAAAATAATTTTTTCAGGAACTGATGCTATAAGAGGATCATCAGAACTTAATGAAATCAAAATATCCCTAGAAGAAGTGATAGGAATTCCACTTTTACTTAAAACATAAAGATATCCTATCGAATGTTTAGATGGACCTTCTTCTATATGAGAAGGAGATATTGCAAGTTTTATTGAATAATCAGAAAGAGAATCAAGATTTTGTGCAGATACAGTTTGTAAAGGAATGGTTAGCAATAGAGTTAATGATAAAAGAAAGCAGAGAGATTTTTTTTGAGTCATTTTTGTTTCACCATAAAAAAGGAAAAAGGTGGGATTATCCACTTTGTTGACCTGCGATTACAGTTCCAACGAAGACAGCACCATTGGATGTTGACAACTTGAACTGTGCATCTCGTCCAGTTTTTACATTTTCAGCTAGTTCAAGTATGATTGTTGCTTGTTGACCAGGCTGAATTTCTGGAGAAGTTGTAGTTATGATAGTACCAGGACTTTTTGTCAAGATGCCATATGTTGCACCTGTGCCAGCCGGGGCATAGGCCGCAAGTGTCGAGGTTGCTCCTGGAGTGTAAGAATATACACCGCCAGCAAATCTGATTTCACCTAATGTAACTTTGTTTACACCTTGGTTTTGCACATATATTGCAACTCTTTCTCCTGTGATCAATCCATTACCAGAGGCACCAGTGGCTACTGTTGTAACTCCCCCATCATGAAGTTTTAACAAAGCACCGTCTGTTGCATCATAACCTGTGAACTTTAGGGATTCGATGTTTGGTGCACCACTTACTTGGGCAGCACTAAAGAATCCTTGTGAGAACACAAAGATGATACTTCCACCTACTACTGCAATAGCGACTAAAAGAAGCGTTGCAATGATTGGAGCAACTGCTCTTCTTGATGTCGTTTTTCGTTGTTTTGACGTTATGTATGTCATTTCTTAATTTTATAAAACACAAAAAGATGTTAAAGGGATCTGTGTTCAAAATGCACTACAATTTGCAAAAGTGTGCATTTGTAATTTGAAATGAACAGACTATGATGCATCTACTTGTAAAACAATCTCAGCTAAAGGACCAATTGAGAAGAGATTGTTGGTTTGTCCTTGTGCTAAAACATACATTACATACATTTGATCATTTGTAATACTAGGAGCTCGTGCACTAAATTGTATTGTATCAGATTGATTAGCAGTATCACCTAAATTAGATGTGATTGTGCCGACTATTTGTGTTGAACCGTCACCAAAAGTGATCACGGTTGGAACACTTACAAAACCAGGAGAGGATATAACATTCACATTAGTCCAATCTTTTGGAACATTAATTATCAATTGTGCACCAGATTTAATCAAAGTAGTATTATTAGTATCTAGATCAGCAAAAACAATATTAAATGTTTGAGTGCTGCCAGGAGCAATACCTGTTCTTGTGGAGACCATATCAGAATTAGTTCTAGAATCCACAGCATTTGAGAGATAGACACTACCAATAGATTCTGTTCCATCATACATTGTAGTTTGATATCCAGATTTTCCAAATGAACCAACAGTAGTAAACACAGATGCTTGGACAACAATGGATTCTAAAATATTCTGTCCAGCAATTGTACCAGGTAAAATTTTTACCAAAAAGGGTTGTGTTGAGTTTGGAGCTATTACTATAGGATTTGCAAAGTCTTGCCACATAATTACATTTTCAGAAGGACAAGTCCAGTGGTTTGCACCTACAGGGAAAATGTTATCAGCAACACAATTTGTAGCAAAAATCTTGTCATTATTATTTGCGCCAGGAGCAAAAGCAGTAATAGACAGTTTACTTACTTTCATTGGGGCATTTACAGGATTTGCCACATTTAGACCCCATAATGCTTTTTGATCTGCATCACCCTGTGGTGAAGGAATCATCAAAAATAATTTTGGTCTTGCAAGTAATTCTTCATTTACAATATTAGGATTCGTTCCACCAGTGCTACCATCAGTAGGTAATCGTAATGTACTGACATCAGAAACAACATTACTTGTCACAACAGTAGAATCTTCAATATCAGTTCCACTAGCATAACTAGAAAAAGTAACATCAATTCCACTGGTACCAGATATCATATAATCCCAAGAAAATAAAACAGATTCACCAGGAGTAAGATCAACAGATGCAGGAATTGGAGAAGACGATGCAACTATTGCAGCAGATGGAATAACAGTAAGTGAACCAGGAGCAACATTTTGAATAGTTGATGACCCAGTATTTGTTACAACCATTGCAATAGTAACATTTTGTCCTATAATTACATCTGGAGGATCAGTGATTAATTCGGATCTCAGCCCGCCAGATGAAGATCCAGAACCTACAGTTAATTCAGCAATTCTTACAGTACCCAATGTTGAAATTACTTTGATATCATAAGTATCAGGCATCATGTAAAGCGGTTGATTAGAAAGAACATTTGATGTAAACCCAGTTGGAATAAATGCATCATTAGAATTAACAGAAAACGGTTTAGCGGGTTGAGTTGCCAGGGTTTTGTTAGTTATCCATATACGTGATATTTCAACTGGGTTTTGACCTTTGTTATCAACTGAAACATTTAAGATATTATTTGCATCAGTAAAAGCTGCAATTCCAAATTGCTCTTGCTGTTTTTTGAGTTCAGTATCTGTCACTACTCGTTGTGTGTTTACAATGTCAGTTTGGGAATCCAGTGCTAAACTCATAGCAGAAAAACCAGCAATCATCAAAACAGTAAAAATCAATGCGCCTACAACAGATGAAATTCCACGCCTAGAATCAGGAGTAAATGAGAGATTCATCGTGCGTTACCACTCTCAATTGAAAATTCTACAGGATGCATACCACCAACATTAAGGAAAACACGAATTCCTTTGTTTAATGAAATATCTTGATCATTCGGAC
>JACRND010000146.1 GCA_016234975.1 Nitrosarchaeum sp.
AAGCATTTCCAGATGCAAGTGGACTTGTAAGTAGAATAGTTGCTATCGCTGCAAACAAAAAAAGATCGGTTTTATTTGTCATTGAAAAAACAAAATTATCATAACAATTAAGGATCACTAAGCTAAGATCAGTCATTACATTTTAGAAAGACAGAATATTGGATGAAATATGATGATGAAATATGATGATGAAATATGATGATGAAATATGATGATGAAATATGATGATGAAATATGATGATGAAATCAGAGTAACTACAAATGAATTGATGGTAATGTTTTAAAAAAACTAATTGAAGATAATATGTTCAAATAATTTTAAACACATGACAATACAGTATGAAGGTTTTATCCGAGATAATTTTGTAATTGTTTGATAAATTATTCAGATTGTAAAAAGCCTGTTTGACTTTATTCGCGCTAGAAACCATCTAAAATTAGGCAATAATATAACGAAATTCAGATATTTTTTGTAAATAAATTCATTCGTCGCCAAACTGGTGATAATTAGTCACAATATCGTCAAGTGCCATTCTTTTTCCGCCTACAATTTTTAGATCTACACTGACAGATTTATTTGAGATGGTAATGATGTTGTATGTATTTTCAAACAGTCCTCTAACTCTTTCCGATGTCGCAGTTCCAGCATTTACTACCATGAGTTTTCCAAAATTCCATTCCCACGGTCGATGTTTATGGCCACATAAAACAAGATCAACCCCAGTATCCAATATTGTCCGTAGAACATCTCCTGCATCAATGACAGTTAATTGATCAGAACCAGTATCTGGAATCGCTATAAGGTGATGATGCATTGCCAAGATCTTTATTTTGTCTTTGTATTTTTTCATGGTTCTCTCTAACCACAGGTTTTCACGATACCCCACCTCACCTTCATTTCTATCTGGACGTGCAGTTCCAAGTGTCACCAAGACTACCTCGTCATTTAATTCATTTATTGCTTCAAATGGAAAAAATTTTTTAAATAATAAATAACCAGTGTTTCGGTAATCGTGATTCCCACTAATTGTAAGAATTTTTTTTGTGTTAAATTTTGTTAATAGTCTCTTGCATTCTTCATATTCTTGCATTAGCCCCTCATTTGTCAAGTCACCGGTGACAACTATTACATCAGGATTAAGTTGGTTCACTTCATCTACGAGTTGATCAAATTTATCTTGAAGAAATTGAGAACCGACATGAAGATCAGATATCTGTACGATTAACATTTTCATTATTTCAGTCAAATCATCTAATAAACTATCTCTATAGAAAATATGTGCAAAAAATTCTAAAATCAAGGTAGAATTAAATAATAAGCACTTCAAAATCTCGCAGTTTTGAGCAAAAAAGCTGCAGTGATGAAAGGGGATGGAATAGGCCCCGAAGTTGTAGATTCCATGCTTAGAGTTTTAAAAGAATGCAATTCGCAATTAGAAATAATTCTCTGTGATGCAGGCTCTGAGCAATGGGATAGAAATGGAAGAAAAGACAAATCATACATCCCTGATACAACGATGAAGATTCTGGAGGAGTCTGATGCATGTTTTAAAGGACCCACAACAACAATACCGGTACCAGATGCTCCAAGAAGTGTAGCTGTAACATTACGTCAAAAATTTGAATTATACTCTAACATCAGACCAACTAAAACATATGACAGATTGACTCCAAATAAAAAATTAGATTGTGTGTGTTTTAGAGAAGCTACTGAAGGTCTTTACACAGGTGTGGAAGTAAAGATTACAGATGATGCGGCAATTGCAATTAGAAAGATTACCAGACAAGGCTGTAGAAGATTTATGAATTCTGCAGTGAGTTGGGCAAACAAATACAAAATGAAAAAAATGGTTGCAGTTACTAAGAGAAACATCCTAAAACAAACAGACGGCATATTTTGGGAGGAAGTACAAAATGCGGTTAAAGGCACAGACATTGCATTATCAGAAATGTACATTGACAATATGGCTCAGCAAATGATAGTTGCTCCAGAACAATTCAACGGAGCAGTTCTGGTAAGCACAAATTTGTTTATGGATATAATATCAGAATTAGCATCAGGATTAGTAGGATCAATCGGATTAATCTATTCTGCAAACATGGGAGATGATTTTGCAATGTTTGAAGCAGCACATGGAAGTGCTCCACAGTTTGCAGGACAGAACAAAGTAAATCCAACCGCAACTGTTCTTTCAGGAGCTTGGATGGCAGAATATCTAGGAGAAACAGAGATTAGAAATGCAATTTTTGCTGCAACAGAGCAAGTAATCAATGAGGGAAAAACAGTAACATGGGACATTGGAGGCAATGCCAGCACAACACAAATGACTGATGCCATAATTAGATATGCAAAAGAAAAACTACGAAAATAAAATTAGTTTCTACTTGTCTCGGATAGCCTCAACTAGGATTAATTCTTCAAAAAACATCTTCTTTTTTGCAAGAATTAGGGGACTAAGACCTAATTTTTGTGCGTAGTCCATTAGTTTTTGATAGTCAGAAAGAGACGAAGTTACAAAAAGGAACTTGCCTCCTATTTTGATATTTTTGTAAATTGAATCAAATATTTTTTTAGGAATTTCAAATCCATCTTTTCCTCCGTCGGTGGTAGCATCCAAGATTTCATCTGTTGCAAGATATGGAAGATTGCAAACTACTAGATCAAATTCTAATTTAAGCGCATCAGAGCCATTGCAACAAACCAAATTTTTTGTACTGTATGTCTGATTTTTCAATACAACAAAATTAATGTCGGTTCCAACAACAAAGGTAAAATTTTCAGACAATAGTTTTGTAAGGTATCCAGAACCGCTTCCAACATCTAGAGCAGAAAGCCCTTTCTCTTTTTCAATATAATCAGCAATGAAAAAGGTATCTTCAGCTGGAGAATATTCCTCATCTCTTAAGAATTTCTTTTGCAAGATCAATTATTTCATCGCCTGAGAGGTCATCTAGTCGCTTCTCTATTACGGTTTCTTTTCCAAACTGCTTAAAGATATTTTGGATTGTTTTTCGTCGATATGAGAACATTTTGTTTATTACATGAATTAGATCTTTTTGAAGAGTGTTTTTTTTAATAATTTTAAGAACTACAGAGTCAACCTTTGGGGGCGGAGAAAAATTGTTCTTTCCCACATCTAGAAATTTTTCAATCTCAAAAGCATAATTTGCAATAATGCTAACAGATTTTCTGCTTTTTGCAGATTTCGTAAGTAGTTTTTCTGCAAATTCTTTTTGCACCATAATTATACCGTGAGAAAAAGGAGTGTTTGCAAGCCATTCTATTGCTTCTTTGCTTTTTGAGTAAGGAAGATTGGATACAAAAATTGAAAACACATCTTGTTTTTTGAATCCATCACCAATCTCTATTGATAGATTATCAATGTTAGAGAAACGAGATTTTGCCTTTTCATACAATTCCTTGTCTGCATCTATGGAAATCACTTTTTTTGCATTTTCGCACAATAACGGAGTCAAAATACCCAATCCCGTACCTAACTCAAAGACCACGTCATTTTTGCTAATTTTAGCCTCAGAAACAATTGATTTTGCTATTGTATGTGAGGTTAGAAAGTGTTGGCCCAGTCTTTTTCGTTTAATCATTTTTTGACAAAGAGATTCATCCTACTTTCACCAGTAATCTCATCCATGATTCTCTCTGAAATATGCTTGACTGGTTCTTTGAATCCTACTCTTTCCTGTAAATCGGCATAACTTTGAAATTTTTTCTTTTCTCTTTCTTCTAACATTATTTTCATGTATGTTTTTCCGATTCCCGGAATCAATTCAAGCGCGTGTATTCTCGGTGTTAGTGGTCTTGCATTGTTAAGATAATCTACAAATCTTGTCTCATTGTGAGTTACAATATTTTCAACAACCCCATGTAGTTCACTTTGAGCCGATGATGAGATTTGTTCATACTCCAACTTTCCTAAAACAGAAAGAACTTTGGTTCTTCCTTCTTTTCCAATGTAGATTCTTTCTCCAACATCAAATGCTGAATTTGGAACACCAAGGACTTCTAAGAGGGTCAATCTATCCTCTCCAATTGCAGTAATAATAATTCCATCACGTCCACGTACTGTAGAGGATTTTCCACGTGGATTGAAATCTAAAACGTATGCGTATTCCTCATACTTTCTAGGTGGGGATTGTGCCCTGTGCAAAATAAATTTCTCCTTGAAACTTAAGAATGCCCCTTGATGATTTTGAGCATTTTTTCTAAAGTTTCAGCAAGAATAAGTTTTTTCCAACCAAATGTGAATGAACGTAGTTCAGCTAAGCTTGTTGGTCTGATATTTACAATTTCAACTGCCTCTTCTTCTGTTAACTCACAATCTTTCATCAGTTGTTTTTTCATTTCTTTAGCATCTTTAGGATCAATTTTTACAAATTTTGAAACATAATCATATGTCCAACGCTGAATTTGATCCATTTCTTCAACATCAACTTTACCTAAAATCTCTTTAACTTCTGAAAGAGAAATGCTTTGTTTCTTTTTTACCTCTTCCATGATTATACACCGAATGGTTTGATATGATCTAGTCTAGTGATTAAGGTTTTTGTTTTATTTCCTAATTTTACATCAAGTGTAATAGCACGTCTACCAACCTCTGTTACTATACCCACTTTTCCATGGTAACGTCTGTGTGGTAATCCTTTGTGCTGTCTAGGATCGATAATGACAAGTGCTTGTTCACCTTCATGGTATTCTCGAAGTAGGAAAGACACGCCTCTAGGAGCAGTCTTAGTCATTACAGCTCTTGCTTTGTGCTTAAATCCGTGTGAACGACCATGGGATTTCTTAGTTGCCATATCTGAGTAGATTCCCTAATGACCCTATTTTAACACTTTCTAGTTTGGTTAGACGATAATGTCTGTCCGAAGCTGCCCGCACGCAGCAGAAATTTCAGAGCCTTTCTCAACTCGTACTGTACAATTAATGCCGGATTTGAGCAGTATTTTTTCAAAATCAAGGACACTTTTTTTAGATGGTCGATGAAAATTTCCTGCAGTTGGATTTATTGGAATCAGATTAACATGAGAACCGTTGCCCTCTAAGAGCAAAGCAAGTTCTTTTGCAATTTCTGGAGAATCATTGACACCTTCAATTAGTGCATACTCAAATGTAACACGTCGCCCAGTTCTCTTAAAGTAGCGTTTTCCTGCTGCAATCAATTCTTCCACTGAGTGAGGTCCTGCAGTAGGTACCAATTTTTTGCGCAACGCATCATTTGGCGCATGCAACGATATTGCCAGTCCAATTTGAAGATCTTCTTCTGCTAATCTGTCAATTCCAGATATTATTCCAATTGTAGAGATTGTGATGTTTCTCTGTCCAATTCCAAAACCTCTTGGATGTGTTAGTAATCTAATTGCACGTATTGTCTCATCATAGTTTGCAAGTGGCTCACCCATTCCCATAAAGACCAAATTTGTTACATGTTGTCCTCTTTGCTCCAATAGTTTGGCAAAGTGAATTACTTGGGCAACAATCTCTTCTGCCTTGAGATTTCGCTCAAAGCCCATTTGTCCGGTGGCACAAAAGACACATCCCATCGCACAACCAACTTGTGTTGAAACGCAGATAGTAGATCTTGGATGACCGCCAATCTTTGATGGTTCGTACTGTATGAGAACAGTTTCAACAGGAGTACCATCTGCAAGATTAAGTAGTAGCTTTGTAGTATCTCCATCGTCACTTACAATTCTATGAACTTCAGTTGCAGAACCAATCGTGTATCCATCTTCAATTAGTTTGTCTCGCATTGCAGTTGGCAGCTGTTTGAGATCAGAGATATTTTTTGGAAATTTGTAATATAACGGATATAGTATCTGATCTGATCTATATCTTGGCTGACCCATATCAATTACCAACTTTTCCATCTCTTCAGGTAGCAAACGGTAAAGATCAGTCATTGTATTTTCACAATACATCTCATATTCAATAATTATTGCACTGTTATAATATTATAATTTAACCAAGTATCAAATTGTAATTTTGAATCCAAGATAAAATAATAAAGAATTGTAAACGATAAAAACAAAGGAAAAAGAAGAGCTACTCTTCCATAGATTCTAAATCATCAGAATCAGTATCTTCTGTTGCTTGAACAGTTTCTAGTTCAGCAGATTCGATTGCAGTTTCTGGCTCAGATTCTTTGTCCTTTTTAG
>JACRND010000152.1 GCA_016234975.1 Nitrosarchaeum sp.
TATGATTTAATTATAATTGGCGCTGGTCCTGCAGGTTTGAGTGCGGGGATCTATGCCGGAAGATACAGGCTTAATACCTTGATTTTGGAAAAAACGATTTGATGCTATGTGAAAATGCTATGAAGAAATATCCTACTGTTTGAATGACAATTCCTAAAGTCTGAATCCATCTTTCTATGTTGCCTGATTTTATTACAAAATCTTCTATCATGTATCCTGCCCATATTACAAAAAATCCTATACTGATTGAAAAGAATGCAATTGTTAATCTAAATAATGTGGGGCTGCCTGTATTTCTAAATCCGATTATTGACATTATTCCTATTGCAAGCCCCACCAAAAATCCAACCAAATTTAGTATATTTTCTAATAGAAATTCCAATGATGTTTAACAATTGACTAATCTAATTATTTTAATCTGCTGAATGATTCTACTATGATGTTAATCCCATTCATCTAATGACCCTGCAGATTGACCTTCAGTACTACCGGCATAATCCCCAAGAATGTCCGAATATGTTGATTCATTATGTGCAACAAATTTAACATATTCACCATAACTCATATCTAAATCACAGTTTTTACATTTTACAAAAGAAAAATCCATTGATAATTCTGCAGTTTTCTTACATTTCGGACATTTTATCTTCACACTTGATTTTGCATTTGTTATCTATTATTGCTTTACATTCAATAAAAGATAAAAGGAGTTCTTTTTTGTTACACGCTATGAGTCGAACTTGTACAAAATGTAAAAGCTCCATACTTGATAACGAGGAACTTGATGTGATTGCTGAGAAATATCCTGTTTGTAACAAATGTTGGGCTGAATGGAAAGAATACCGAGTAATGGTAATGAATGAAATGAGACTTGATATGTCTATGCTAGATCATAGAAAACTATTAAAAAAACATGAAAAAATCTTTGCAGGTGTACTTTCTCCTGAAGGAGAAATAGTAGACTATACTAATGAAGACAATAGAAAACCAGATAAACTTCCAGACGCCTAAATCTTCAAGTATTTTTTTGCATTGTCTGGTATTATTATCATTAATTTTCTTTTTCTCTCTGTATCAAATTCATTAATTATTTTCTTGATTGTTTGTGAAAGAATCTCTTTTTTTCCTTCATCTAATGTTAAGAAAATTTCTAATATTCCATCTAAATTAAATACAATTAATTTTTGTGGTGATTCAGAAATCTCATTGATATAGCCAGCAAATAACTCATTTCGTTGTTCTTCTGATAGCGTAGTTAAGATTTCTAACCATGTCTTGAAAAAAAAAAAAAAAAAAAGAATATAGATCAATTCTATTTCTAATTGAATATTAAATCATCTGACAACACTTCAGCTTAAATAAACGGAATCCAAATTCGAGAATATGACTTCAACTGTTGTTGTTGGTGGGTTTTTTGGAGATGAAGGTAAAGGAAAGATCATCTCATATTTGGCAATGAAAGATAATCCAAAAATTATTGTTCGTGGCGGTGCTGGTCCAAATGCTGGTCATACAATTAGAGACGGTGATAAAATATACAAAGTTAGGATGCTGCCAAGCGGATTTTTGAATAAAAACGCAAAAGTAATGATCGGTCCTGGAGTTGTCATTAATCCAACTGTTTTATTAAAAGAAATACATGATTTTGATGCGTCTGGACGTTCATTTATTGACAAACATTGTGGAATTATTGAAGAAAGTCATCTCACCCGTGATTCCAAGGGTGAATTGAAAGAAAAGATTGGTAGTACTGGTTCTGGTACTGGTCCTGCAAATGCAGATAGGGCTATGAGAGTTTTAAAATTGGCAAAAGACATTGATTCTTTATCTTCTTTGATTGTAGATGTCCCTGCTGAAATAAACTCCGCACTTTCTTTAAATCAAAATGTATTGGTTGAGGGAACTCAGGGCACATTTTTATCTTTATGGCACGGGACATATCCTTTTGTAACTTCAAAAGATGTCACTGCTTCTGGAATTTGTGCTGACGTTGGACTTGGACCCAAAAAAGTCGATGAAGTAATTGTTGTCTTCAAATCATACATTACACGCGTTGGCACAGGGCCATTAGCAAAAGAACTTACGCTTGCAGAAGCTGAAAGCAAAGGTTGGTCTGAATTTGGAACTGTAACTGGTAGACAGAGGCGTGCAGCTGATTTTGATTTTGATTTAGCTAGGCGTGCAATCATGCTCAACAGTGCAACTCAAATTTCTATAACAAAATTAGATGTGATATTTCCAGACTGCGCAGGCAAAACATCTTTTGAAGAACTTTCCAAAGATGCACAATCATTCATAAATAATATTGAAGATAAATTAAACACGCCTGTAACAATAATTGGAACAGGACCTGCTATCAATGAAATCATTGATAGAAGAAAATAGGCTGAAGAATTTTGGGGTAAGTTTAATTTAGTATTATACAAAAAATAAGTGTGGATAAATTACCTCGTTACATTCAAGTCTCTTCCACACTGGAATTTTCTAGATTAGTTTGCGCTCTTGAACGTGCACCACGCGTGTCATTTCTTCATGAACATAATGGTCAGAAAGTTTTATCAGTTCAAATGGACATATTGAAAGAAAAACCAATCGTGTATTACACACCATTTGAACACAATGGCCATTACATTTGTTATGGATTAAAAGGTGGTAAAGAAGAATCTGATATAGTAAATTCTACATCCGATGCAAGTAAACTATACTCTCCTATTGTAAGAATAAAATCTCTTCCAGATGCATTGAAACCTGGAAATGGAACTGCTGATAGATATCTGCCTATTGAACTTGAAGATCTATCTAGTCTTGCAAAACTTACTTGGGGTTTTGAGGAAGTACCATTTCCACTGTTTTTATTCCCACGTGCTGATAAATGGCTAGTTGGAGTTTTTATGAATTTTAATGAAGAAGGAACCTCTTATTTCTGTCATGTAGTTCTTGATTATGATCCTGAGAAACCATTCTTAAAATTCACAACTAATAATGATGCTGAACCCTCATTTGTAGAAAATCCATCAGAACATGGTTATTCCTACATCAAAATTATAAAACTAAAAGAAACACATCCCTTAGTTGATTATGGACACCTTCAAAACTAGACTTTCTCAGATCTCAAAAAAGAATGGCAAAATTATCCTTGCTAATGATTATGACTCATCTGTGAATAATTTAGAAACAAAAACCATACAGAACATCAAAAAATTACATCCATATCTATGTGGAATCAAACTAAATTTTCATTTATTGTTGCCTCTGGGTTCAAAAGAAATTTCTAAAATCAATAAAACTGCACATAATTATGGATTACAAACAATTGCTGACATTAAATTAAATGACATTGGGAATACAAATAAAGTCACTACGGAACATCTTTGGAATCTAGGGTTTGATGCAGTAATTGCTAATCCAATAATGGGATTAGATAGCCTAAAGCAATTAGTAAAATCTTCTCATAGTAAAAACAAAGGAGTTATCGCACTATGTCACATGAGTGCACCTGAAGCCAAATTATCATATGATCTGGAAATTAAGATGGGTAAAAAACGGCAACTCTATCAATTGTTCTTGGACTGGGCTATTTCCTCTAAAGTTGATGGAATTGTAGTTGGTGCAACATTTCCGGAAATTATTCGATATTGTAACAAAAAAGCAGGTACAAAATTAGATATATTTTCACCAGGTATTGGCACGCAAGGAGGAAGTGCTAAGGAAGTTATCTCTGCTGGCACTGACTATCTAATTGTAGGCAGAACGATCCTTAACGATAAAAATCCTGTAATTGTTTCAAAAGAACTACAATTGCAAAGTTTTGCTCAGTAATGATTTTGATTTAGTTAAAATTGATTTTGCATTATCAAATGTTGTTTTTTCCATAGCCGTTTGATAATCCATCCAGGTATAATCAAGATGTTCGTGTGAAATTGAAACCTCTTTAATTTTTGTCTCTGCTAAGAAAAAAACGACTTTCTTATGAACTAATTCTCCCTGAAATTGAAAATTATATTCTATCCATTCCTCAAAATCATCTACAAACACAATGTCTGTAATTCCTGTCTCTTCTCGTGCTTCTCTTACAGCTGTTTGATGAGTTGTTTCACCTTTTTCCATTTTACCTTTAACAAAATCCCAATGTCCTGATGGATAATGTAATAACAAAAATAAAATTTTGGAATTCTCTTTTCTAAACAACACTATGCCTGCCGATATCTCTTCTATCATCTCTATATCTGTCCTGATTATTTACCTAGTCTTCTTTTTCTTTCTTGGAATGTTCTGATGGCTCTCATCAAATCAATCTTTCTGAATTCTGGCCAAAATATGTCCATAAAGATCAATTCGCTATAAGCACTTTGCCACATGAGAAAACCACTTAGTCTTTTTTCACCAGATGTTCTTAAAATCATATCTGGTGATGATTGTGGTAAATGTGATGTGTACAAATTGGATTCAATTTCTTTTTTACTGATGTCGTTAACATTAAGAGATCCATCTTTGATCTTTTCGGCTATTTTTTTCACAGCGTCTACTAATTCGTTTTGTCCTCCATACGCTAATGCAATATTAAGAAAGTGACTATCATAATTCTTTGTTGCGTCATCTAATCTTTTTAGTACTTCTTTAATTGAATCAGGTAATAGCTCTATTCTGCCAATCCCTTTAACTCTCATTTTATTTTTATGAATTCTGGGGTCATTGTACAGTTTTTCTAATCTAATGCGAATTAATTCATAAAGATGTTCTAATTCCTCATCGTCTCTGTCTAGATTTTCTGCTGAAAGTGCATACAATGTAATTATTTTAATGTCAAATTCTTCGCACCAATCTAGAAGATTTTCTACTGCATCTGCACCCTTCCAGTGACCTGTTTTTGGAATTGTGAGGTGTCTTTTTGCCCATCTTCTGTTTCCGTCTAAAATCAAGGCAAGATGATTTGGAATATCCCCATCGCGTATTTCATTTTCAAGTTTTTTTGAATAAATTCGGTATAATCCAGATAATTGGAATACTGTGTCTTTTATCTTGTTAATGTCTGATCACCACTGATAATTGATATACACTAGATGATATCAGTGTTTTTCAGGAATAAAGTTATTGTAAAGAAATTTTGCTTATTTTAGTCTGAAATCATCTCTTGACGTTTCTGTTTTCTATATTTTTTAAAGAGAATAGTGGCTGAAATCAAGGTAGCGGCAAGACCTGCTAACAAAGGTGGCACTAATGTAATTGAATCAACATCGCCATTCATAATAATAATAATAAATTGAGATGTTATGGGATATAACGCACCAAGAACTATGATTCTTAAAATATCGCTAATTTGTCTTGGAACTCCTCCTATCCAATTACTAAGTAGTATTCCTGCAAAAATTGCACCCAAACCCATCCATAAAATTGGTAATGCGCCTGTAACAAATTGACCAATTATTATTTTATCTGTAAATACTGTGAATAGATCTGAATCTTTTTCTACCACTTTCTGATCAACTGAATTAATTCCAGCTGGAACTGATGATAAAATCAACAAAATACCTGCAACCATTGTAAATATTCTGATAAAACCCATAGGTGTTGGTTTTGTTAAATTCGCCCATGCTCTATCTACATCAAAAGCTCTGATTAAAAACGCTGCACCCAAAATACTTACTAGCACTGCAAATATTTCTGCAGTATATCCAAAAATTGTTGCAATTCCTCCAATCAACAAAAGTATTCCTGGAACTCCCAAGAAAAATTTAGAATATTTTGAATCATATGCTAACGTTTTTAGATATTTTCCAAAAACTGCATAAGAATATTCAACACTTCTACTTACGTTCATTACCACTCTTTGCACAGAAACAACTGGTAATACGTTTTGAATAACTGGAATTACACTTTCATCATCTTCTCCGTC
>JACRND010000153.1 GCA_016234975.1 Nitrosarchaeum sp.
ATTTTCCAATAAGATGTAATTTTTGATTCACCTTTTAGAGCATCAGAAGTCATTTCTTTTTCTTCGCTTGAATTTTTTTCTCCAGTACTTTCTTTTGTTACAACTTTGGAGCTTTCAGCTAGGGGATGTCCCTTTACTTGAACTTTGTATGACTTGGTCCAACCAAATGGAGAATGAGAGACTTCCAACTCTAATGCAGAAGATTCCATTTCTTTAAGTAAGGATAATGCAATTGAAGGGGCTGCCAAATTTGAGCTAAGATGAGCATAGGGGTATAACAGTAATTTTTTACAACCGATTTTTTCCATAGAATTTTTTATTTGAGATATTGCGTTTTGTGCAACAGAAGAATCATCTCCTTGTTCAATTGCTATAAATGCAACAACAACTTCTGCTAGTCTTTTTGTTTCAGGGGTAATTTCCTCAGCACTTTTGATCTCTTTTTTTGTAGGAGTGTATTCTATGCTGTCACAGTGTAATTGTAATATACGCATAATCTCAAACCAAATAATAATTGAATTAAATCTTTGGCTAGTTTTACCTACAATGTAATAAAAAAAGGATCAAATCATGCCTAATTTTGCTCAAATTCTCAGTATAGTGAAAAAGCATCCATACAAAGTATGGAAAATAAGAGAGCGGTGTATTTTATCATTAATCCCATTCATATATAGAAAAAGAAAACTCTTCCTTTGCATCTTTTGAAACCACATTTTTTTCCAATATCATTCTGTGAATCAGATTGGCATTAGTCACAATTTCTAGGCCTCTTAAGGCGTCTTTCTTTGAGGACATTTCTTCTCCAAGAATTTTGATGACATTATTTGAGAGACCATCTAGATCTTTTTTGGCATATGTTGCCTTGTGTAGGAAAAAAGTAATACTAATCGACAGTGGTTTTCCGGCACATCTTTTTCTTACGTTATCAATGTTCTTTCCTAGTTTAGTAAGAACAGCTTCACGGATCATTAGTTTGGTTTCTTTGGCTTTTTTTCCTGCAGATATAGGAACAAACCCACTTACCTTGATATTTTGTAGTAAAACATCGCCTTTCATGACATTCTTAAAAGTAAGGTGAATTTAATTCGGGATCATAACAAAATATGATTGAAAAGTTTACTTTTTGAATTATTTAATAAAATATCAGGTTTACACGTTAGGAATACACGTATGCAGTTATTATTAAAAAGGCAGAGCATACAGGCATGAATCTGCTGGTAATGGAATAAAAACAAGTCATGTCTTTTGTGTTTCAATCTTGTCTCGTAGTGTAATAATTGATCGTAAAACTAACCCAGATATGCCTAAATTCGATGTTAGAAACTGTGCCGTGCGATTAAGCGAGTCGTTTCCACGAAATCCTTCATCATAAATCATTTCTACCGAACCTTTGTCAGTTTCAACAAATGACGTAATCAGGGAATATGGTCCTAGTCTCTCGTCTACTTTTTCCAGATAAAGACGAATCTCAACATTATGTATGGAGAATCCTTGCTCTACAAAATTACCTGATGAAAGCAGTACCTTGACGTCGTTAGGTTTACGGTTTATTCTTTGAGGGTCATGCAAATCAATAATATTCATTTTGTGTTATATGTATCCTGTTCCCACATAAGAAATATTTGTATAGTAAAATCCCTTTGACCAATTTTTTATCCCACCAACTAGATAAAATGCCTCAATGTCATGAGAACGCAAGACAATAGCCATCTTTTTTGATTGTTCCTCATCTTTGCTTATCAAAACTACCTTTGAGAGTTTTGGAATATCAAGTAGGGTTTTTTCATTGTATTGTACAAGAATTGATCTTTTAATGTGTCCTTTTGCAAAATCTTCCTTTTTTCTCAAGTCACAGATTACCAGATTACTGTCATGTTGGATCAAATCAGATAGTTCGTATTCAGTTAATCCAAAGGAGGTATCTGAATTATTCATTTTAATCTTAAGTTAATGTAAATAATTCAGAGTTTAAAGTTTAGTCTTGAATGTCATGCAATAAAGAAAATCCTCCACATAAACAGAGACAAGTGCTTAGATCGGATTTATTTTGGGATCAGGGGACATAAGCTTAATCTGTAGCAATTCTGGATTTAAGATTATTGTCACAAGAAAATAACCTTACGGATTATTTGAGTAAAAGAGTATCACAATATTATAGACATAATATTCTAATGTTATCCGAATCCGTAAAGATTACAGAAGCATGTACAATATTAAAAAAGAAAGATGTAGACGAGATCATTGTAGTTGATGATTCGTATAATCCCATAGGAATAGTTACAGACGAAGACATTTTGACAAAATTAAGTGAGTCTTTTGTCAATCCATCCAAAACAACATTAGGCGATATCATGGTATTTCCTTTAATTTCGATCAGAGAAGATCAAGTTCTTTCAGAAGCACTTGAAATAATGCGTGAAAAAAACATCAGAAAATTGGCAGTATTATCAGGCAGTAATTTAGTTGTAGGAATGCTTTACTTGGATACAATAATGAATGTTGTCAAAAAATCACTGGTAAAAAAACAAAAACAATCTACACTTTGGGGTGTTATTTGGAATCTTGGCGTTGTCTTGCAATTCACAGGTGTCTTGATGTTTATTCCTGGAGTTGTTGCAACGTTGCTAAATGAACCAATAGTCGCAACTGGAATATACTTAATGTCTGTCCTGCTCATAGTTTCCGGTTTTTTTATGAATTCTTATGGTGAAAAACAGCCCATCACATTAAGAGGTACTGCAATTCTGGTCTTTGCAAGCTTTATCATCTTGGTGTTGTTTGGCATGATACCTCAGCTTTTTGTAATACAGTTTGACTCCGGTGATCCTATAGAATTATTTGCAGATGGATTTTTTGAAAGCTCATCAGGATTATCAACTACAGGATATTCATTATTGCCAAATCCAGAAGATTTGCCAAGGAGTTTTACATTTTATCGTGGATATGCTCAATTTGTTGGGGGATTAAGCTTCATCTATCTGATTGTTACTGCGTTTTATTCAGAAAAGCGAGTCAAGACAATGAAGGGATTTATTTCAGGAAATGTTCCACATTTAAAAGAATTATTTTCAATAATCACAATTATCTTTTCTATTTATGCGGTAATCATTGCGTTGCTTTTATTCTATTTTGGTGGAGGGGACATATTAGATGATTTTGCTCTTGCGTTTAGTGCACTCTCTACTGGAGGTACAAGTCCAGACTCAAAAATATTTCAGGATTTTACAACGCCAGAGTATATTGTAATAATTGCTGCAATGATACTTGGTGCACTCCCATTTAGCTTTCATTATGCATTTGTTAGAACAAAATTTCTTTCAATTAACTTAACAAAAGAAGTTATAGTGTATTTTTGCATTTTAACTATTTTTTGTATTATATTCATATTTTCAATAAATGTAAATTGGTTGGATGCTGTATTCAACATGGTTTCAGCAAGTACTACCACAGGATTTGCTACAATAAATCTTGAGAATTTGAATCCAATAGCATTTACAATCATGATTATTGCTATGGTGATTGGAGGATGTGGATTCTCTACAACTGGTGGCATAAAGATTTTGAGAATGGCACAATTAGCTAAAGTGAGGCGCATTTTTGACACAAAATCAACAATGTCAGAATCAGATAAAAAAGACATCATATCAGGAATCATAATACTGACACCGTTACTCGTTATGCCATTATTAGTTGCAGTACATATGGCATCAATTGGGTATGACTTTCAAAATACGTTCTTTGATGGGGTCTCTGCAATAACAGGGACAGGACATGGGGCAGGAACAGTCAGTTTTGCACTTGACCCATTAATGACAACAGTTTTTGGAATTATGATGATTCTTGGAAAAGCAGAGGTAATTTTACTTGCATACATATTTGTCCCAAAACTCATGAAATAAAAAAGACATGGTCAGGACATAACAATAGAACAGATTTTACTCGATATTTATTTTAAAAGTTATTTTTGCTGTAAAATCTTTTTTTAGAAACAAAAGTATCAATATCTTGTTACAAGATGGATTTGGAAAGATTCAAAGATAAAAACATGTAAAAAGTTGATAACGTAAGTATTATTTACAGTAAAATTTTGTTTATAGCAATGGACCATCACAAATTCCACGGCAAAGACATTCCGCATATCAAACTAGATCCAAATATGACAATTGAAGATCTTGTGGATGTTTTTGCTAGTTCGGGATATAACGGCAGACAATTAGGAGAAGCTGCAAAACTATATGCAAAAATGATCAAAGAAGATGCCACAATATGCCTTACGGTTTCAGGCGCCATGACACCTGTAGGATTTGGTGGAATTATCAAGACTTTGATTGAGCGCGGGTTTGTAGATTGGATTGTAACAACGGGAGCCAATGTTTATCACGAAGATCATTTTGCATGGGGATTACCTGTCAAACAAGGGCATTTTGACGTAGACGATATGAAATTATATGAAAATGAGATTGTACGAATAAGAGACGTATACATAAAATTCCATGAAACATTAGAAGCAGAAGATCTAATCATACAAAAAATGTTTGCAAATGATTTTACAGACAAACCATTTACAACAGCAGAATTTTGTAATTTAATGGGCAAGATTAGTAAAGAAAAATCAAAGTATCCTGAAAAAAGTTTCATTGCAACTGCATATGATTATGATGTTCCGGTATACATTTCTGCTATGAAAGACTCATCATTGGCACTAAACTTGGCAGTGCATAGACTGCATGATAAAGTGTATAGCATAGATTTTGTAAAAGAGATAATCGAGCAAGCATCAATCTTATACAATTCAAAAAAATCAGGAATAGTTGAGCTTGGAGGTGGGGTTCCAAAGAATACAGCACAACAAACAGGTCCTTTGTTAGATCAAATATTACAAAGGAATGACGGAGGACAAGACTATGTGATACAAATCACAGATGCAAGACCAGACACAGGGGGTTTATCGGGTGCAACACTGCAGGAAGGAAAAAGTTGGGGTAAAGTGCAAGACGCACATCACGATATGATTACAGTTTATGCAGATTCAACAATTGCGTTTCCAATTTTAGCACTATATGTTCTGAGCAATCAAAAATCAAGGGAGCCAAAAAGACTGTATAAAAAATTGGGAAAATATTATGAAAAACTACAAGCAGATTATTTGAAAACACCTGACATCGACAGAAAACAAAAAGCAAGGAAAAAGAAGAAAGTCTAAAACTTGTTAAAGCGAGCACGTTCTAGATCTCTATCATCTTTAGATCCTTTTTTCCATTCTTTATAATGATCTTTACAGAGAACAGTTTTTTTGCCTACAGAACTTACTTGCAATCCCGCATTTTCTACTTTGGTGGTGTTTAATGAACGAGCGCCTTCTTTTTCACAGCCCTCAACATTACATTTAGCACCTTTTGAAACAATACCCATGATTATCCATAAACTAGATGTTATTTATATTTGAAAATTTTTAGACGTAAATAATACAATTTTGATCTGTATCAGAGTTACAAGATTCAGATTCAACTATTATACATCGTTTATAAGAGGAATATTTTTTTCTGAGATTATGGGTGGAACAAAAAAAGTAACCGCAGCAAAACAAGATAAGACTCAGAGCTCAAAGGATTCAAAGGATTCAAAAAAAGGCAGAAAAGACAAGGGGGAGAGTGGACCACGTAAGGCAGAGGTTACAGTAGTAGTAAATGAAAAAGAGGCAATGAAAATAATTCAAAACTCAAAAGTTGTAACAGTTCATGATCTTGCAAGACAAACAGGAGTTAAAATTTCGGCTGCAAATGCATTTTTAATAGATTCAACAAAGAAAGGTCTTGTCAAACGTGTTGGCGGATACAGTGGCCATCATATTTATCAAGCAGTTTCTTCATAGAGACAAAAAACATCTCCAGATTTTACATTCTTTAATGCATCAATGTTTCCCAACATTTTTCCAATCGGTGTCATTATTTTTCCAGATGAAATATCTTCAATGAAAAAACAAATACTTCCGGTAGAGGATAAAAATGCAATATCTCCTTTTTTGAATTCTTTTGTAGATCTTTCGATTCCAGAATCAACAGCAGTCTCAAAGTACGCTATACTTTTTCCTAGAAAATGAGCATGTCCCTCCAAAGGCAATAATCTCATTATTGTACCGACAGTTCTTGGGGACAAATGTCGTTTTAGATCACATTGGATCTTTGCTTTTCCTTTAATTTCCAAGATTATCTGTTTTCTTGAGACTGATGGTGAACTCAATTCGTACTTTAGAATTATTGGATTATATAACGCTTTGAGAGAATTTGTGTACTTGTCGGATGCTAACGAAGCTGAACTGGTTGTAGAAGAGCCAGAGGAATATGTAGAAACTCCAGAAACTGAGGAAGTTTTTGACGGTGACGTAGAGGTAAACACAGGATTAAACAAGGCATTAGATACTTATCGAAAATTAATTGAAAAAAATGAAGGGCTAGAACCACTAACGGAAAAACAGCAAGAGGCACTTGAAAAAAGAATCAAAGAGATCGAAGCACGAGAGGTTGTAGAAACAATTGAAGAGCACGAACCTGTAGAGATTCCTTGTGAAAAAGGTAAGATTACAATTGGACCGCCAACATTAACAAGATTTGAAAAAGCAAGAATCATGGGAGCAAGAGCATTGCAATTATCCTTAGGTGCACCTCCATTCATTCCAATTCCAAAAACTGCAAGAATATCATTAGATATTGCAATGGAGGAATTAGAACAAAGAGTAATTCCAATTACCATTAGAAGAGTACTCCCAAATGGAGATTATCAAAACATACCAATTGATTATTTCGATTAAGTGAATCAATCGTCGATAAAACTTAATAGAACACAAAATTGCGAATTATTGAATAATGCTCATGGAAGAGATTAATGAAGAACATGGTCAAGAGCAGATCAACAAATCTGAAGATACCATAATTTACATTCGAAATGACCCAGTCATGCAATCAGCAATAGAGCTGCTGCCAATATTGGGAAATAAAAAGAAAGTGATTCTCAGAGCAGTTGGCAATTCAATTCCAAACGCAGTGGCAGTAGCAAACATCATAACAGAAAAGATGCTACATGGGAATTCCAAAGTTCAAAAAATAAAACTCGACACTGAAGCTGCTGCAGGTATTGGACGAATGACTTCAAATATTGAAATTATTTTAGTCAAAATCTAGTAAACGCTTCCAGGACCTTTTAGAAGCATATTTTCACATTCTTTGCAAACCTTTTCATCAATATTGGATTCAAGATTATGATGAATTTCACAAATCAACAAGCTTGATTTGATGTAATTGCAGAGACCAATAAATTTTGAAAGACTAGATGGAGTATATGCCATATCAGATGAAAGGTTATCAGTTAGCTCATCGATGAGAGTGGAAACTTGTTTTTCTGCCAAAAGTTTTGCAATCAAAGACGGATCACCACGTGTTCCACGGATGTAATTACTTACAGCTGCTTGTGTGACACCCAGCATTTTTGAGATTTCATCCTCACGAATGCTATGATCTTCTGCGAGTTTTTTGGCAAGAATTGCTCTTAGTGCAGGAATCAAAGTTTTTGATTCTATTTCTGCTGGAAGTAACATTAAACCACAAAGTTCTGATAAAGGATTTAAAGTTTGCAATAAACATAGTTGCCTGAATTGTAAATCGACCTAGAATTCGTTAGGCTAACCTATTTTAGTTTCAAAAACATAATCGAATGGTTGGAGAATATTTCCGAGAAATTGTATCAGATGTTAAAAGAATCATGTGAGTCATGTAAGTCAAATACAATAGCATTATCAGGAGGATTAGACAGCACCATAATAGCATATTTCCTAAAAAAACGAAAGCCAAATGCAGTTGCAATAATAGCAAAAGATTTTGTTGCAAATGATCTTGCATATTGTCAGAGAGTTTCAAAGGAATTTAACATATCGTTGACAATTAATCAGGTAAATACCCCG
>JACRND010000154.1 GCA_016234975.1 Nitrosarchaeum sp.
CAATGACCTAAATGATGGAAGAAATTATGGAGTGACAGGGACTCCCGGATTTTTCATAGGAAACGAAAATACAGGATTTGTGAAACTAAATGGGGCCCAGCCTTTTGAAGCATTCAAGAGTGTAATTGATTCTCAACTAAACACATAAGAAATAAGAACAAGCGTTTATTAGACCTAAAAGTCATTTAGAAATATCGGAATAATGACGAGTAGGCAATGAGCTTTTTCGTCATTGCTTAAGAGAAGAAAACAAAATGACAAAATTTCAAGATTTAGGATTAAAAGAAGAGATACTGAAAGGAATTCGTGAAATGGGATTTGACGAAGCATTTCCTATTCAAGAAGCAGTTATCCCAGTACTACTTACCGGAAGAGATGTTGTAGGACAGGCACATACAGGTTCTGGCAAAACAGCAGCATTTGCTTTAGCTATGCTTCAAGAGATACAACCAAGAAAAGGCATTCAGGGTTTGGTAATGGCTCCAACAAGAGAGCTTGCAATGCAAATTTCAGGAGAGATAAAGAAATTCGGCAAGTATACCGGAATTAAAGTAGCAACAGTGTACGGCGGTCAGGGGATGGGCTTACAATTAGATGCGTTAGATAGAGGCGTGGAGATAGTAGTTGCAACGCCTGGAAGATTAATTGATCATCTTAAACGGGGTTCAATAGAACTTGGTGACATTACCCACATTGTATTGGATGAGGCAGATACAATGCTAGACATGGGATTTATTGACGATATTCAGTTTATTTTAGATCTTGCTCCAGAAGACAGAGTAATGTCATTGTTTTCAGCAACGATGCCAACAGAAATTTTAAGACTGTCTGAAGAGTATTTGAAAAATCCAAAACAATTTCTTCTTGATGCAGATGATCTTAGTGGAGAAGGAATAGATCAGGCATTTCTTGTAATTAAAGACAGAGACAAAATGAAGTATCTGATTGATTTTATCAAGCCAGTTAAAGGACAAATCATAGTTTTCTGCTCTACAAAATACAGAACACGTGATGTTGCCAAATTCCTCCATCAAGAAAAATTTGATGCAGTTGCAATTGAGGGAGACATGTCACAAAGCAGACGAGAGCAATCAATGTCAAAATTCAGAAGCGGTAAGGTCGATATTCTTGTTGCAACAGATGTAGCATCAAGAGGAATAGATGTGCCAAGAGTAGAACTTGTAGTAAACTATGATGTGCCAAACCAAGAGATGGCATATTTTCACAGAATTGGAAGAACTGCAAGAGCAGGTGCAAAAGGAAGGGCAATAACACTAGTATCATATTCATCGGTAGGAGATTGGAATTTGATAAAGCGTCAAATCAAAGTAAATTTGACAGACTTGAACAAAGAAATGGGAATAGAAATTTCACTTCCAGATCCTCTGAAAAGACAAGTTCCATCCAGAAGATATGGCGGCTCTCAATCAAGAACAGGATATTCTAGAAGTTCTCGTCCAGGAGGATATGGAAGATCAGGCGGATATGGAGGATCTAGCAGAGGAGATGCAAGAGATGACAGAAGTGGCGGAAGAAAGAAGTACGGAGACCGTGGCGGCAGAAATAGCTATGGTGGACGTAGCAGATGGTAACAGATGTAAAACTTAAAGACAAGTATCAGAACAATCATTCTAAGAAAAAAATGTATGTAGGATTTATTTTATTAAATTGTGATCTGGGTGCAGAAGAATACATTGTAGAAGAATTAAAGCAAATGCCAAATGTAAAAAACGCGCATCTTACATTTGGCGCATATGATGTAATTGCAGAGGTAAATGCCAAAGATCAGCATGAATTTGACAAGGCGGTTGCAGGAATTAGAAGATTATCAAGAGTGGAAAGCACAATGACATTAAGTGTCATAAACTCGGAATAATTGTTGTAAACCAGGTTTCACTGATTTTTTATGCAAACTTATCATCATAAAATGGTTTTTCATATAGAATAACACCAAGGCATTTACCAGTGCACAATATCAATTACTTTCATTTTTGATAATCAGTGTCGGATTTAAAATCAAACTAAATTAAAATCAAGGTATGAGTGATGTATTTGATAAACCAATTTCTGATTTCATAGACAAGACACTACATATTCAAGAGAGTGATCAGGTCGTATCGGATTCCGTAAAAAAAATGGAAGAGTACGAAACAGATAGCCTGTTGGTAAGAGAGAGTGGAGAAATCAAAGGAATTGTCACGTACAGGGATGTTCTTTTCGAGGTTGTTTCAAAAGGAAAGGATCCGACAAAGGTGAGGATAAAAGAGATAATGCATTCTCCTCTTTTGTCCATACAAAAGAATGCAAAAATAAAAGATGCCATCTCTCTTATGACTAGAAACAATGTACGAAGATTGGTAGTTTTTGATGACAAGGTTCCAATTGGGATAATTTCGCAAAAGGTGCTGGTTGGAAATATAACAAAACATGCAATTGTATTGCCTGAGCTTGAGATGCCATCGCAAATAAGATGCCCTTACTGTTCTTCGTCATTTGATGACAAGATGGCACTTTCCAAACACATAGACAATATACATATTGGAAGAGGATTGTTTGACGGAAATCTCTCAAGAGCAGATGACCTGGGAGCCATCAATCCG
>JACRND010000162.1 GCA_016234975.1 Nitrosarchaeum sp.
GATGCTATTTTCTGTTGCTGCGGGATCTGCTGCAGCTAATACTCTAACCAATTATCATGATAGGGATATAGATGCAATAATGGAGAGAACAAAAAACAGGCCACTTCCATCAAAAAGAATCTATCCCGCCGAAAAAGCTAGAAACTTTGGTCTTGCATTAGCTGGAATTTCTCTAGTGTTAGCATTTGGAATCTCATTTACAACTACTTTAGAACAAGGTATTTGGGCAACAGCCTTTATTGCGTTTGGTTTACTAAATAACATTCTTGTTTATTCATACATGTTAAAACGAAATTCTAGAACTAACATAATTTTAGGTGGTTTATGTGGAGGTTCTCCTCCAATGATAGGATGGGTAGCTGTTACTACGACAGATTTGTGGACAATGGGTTTGGCAATGGCAGGACTTGTGTTTATTTGGATTCCAATGCATATTTGGGCTTTAACTTTACATTTCAAAGAAGATTATAACAAAGTAAATGTTCCTATGTTAACAGCTGTACAATCTGAGAAAACATCAGCAAGGGCAATTGCTGGTTCAACTTTTGTAATGGTATTATTTTCAATTGCGCCGTTCTTTTTAACAACTGAGAGCGGAGAACCAATGGTTGGTGCAGTTTATCTATGGACTGCAATAGCATCTGGTGCTTTAATGATCATATTATCAGCTTGGGTAATTGCTAAACCCATGGAAAAAGCATCATGGACATTGTTTAAGTTTTCCAGTCCTTACTTGGCAGTTTTGTTTATAGCGTTAATGGTAGATTCTGCATTATAAAATACTGTTATTTTTATCTAGGCTGTTTAGCTCTTTTGTAATTTTAGAATGTGTTTCGATAAGTGATTCTATCTCATTTTGTAATTGAGAAGAATTCCATTTAGATTTAACTAGTGAAGTTAATTTTGCAATAATATTCCATTGAACATTATTTTGTTGATCAATTAATTCAAGGAATCGTTTTCCTTTTTCATCTTCTGACATAATTTTTTAATATTTTACAATCATAAAAAGATAACAGGAACAGTTATCAATTTTAATTCAAATGAGATCAATCTGCATTTAATAATAAATCAAGATTATTTTTTCATTGTTGGTAATTATATAATTTATAATTTTATTAGTAGATAAAATTAACACATAGTATTGAAATGCAGTATATCAGAGTGTGAGAATAAAGCCAATCAGTCAGTAAAAATAGGATTTAAAGAAACTAGAAATCTATGTGAATATCATTATAATTTATTTAATAGTAAAGAGGAAAAACACGCACCAAATTTTATCAAAGCATCAAAATTTAAAGAAAAATAGATAATTAGTAATTTTTACATTCTGAGATAATTGAAAACTTTAACATCTACTATTTTTAATATATTTTATGGCTACAAAGAAGAAAACTAGTCCAAAAAAGAATCCTGTAAAGAAATCAGTTTCTAAACCAGTAAAACAAACAAAAACATCATCAAATAAGCCAGAATTCGAAAAGGCATGGAAAGAATACAATTCTGCCCTAGGTGTATGGAAAGAATCACTTGCACAGTGGCAAAAAGCTACCAATGATACATTGATGACATATCATGATGCATGTCAAAGAGCTTTAGAATCAGATACAGAACTCTTGAAAAAGGTTAGTTCAAGTTGGGAAAATACCTGGCAAGAAATAGGTCCAGAATACATAAAACAACAAACAAAAATGATCGAAAATATCTTTAAAGAAACTAACATAGATTCAATTAAGAAATTTAATGAACAGTGGGAAAAATTTTTAAAAACTTCTGGGGATGATTCAATTAAGGCATATCAGGAAGCAATAAAACAATTCAATCAAGCTTGGCAAACAAGTCATGAATGATCTTAATATTTTTTAAATCAATATAATTAAAAATTCAATCATTGTATTTTTAAGATGAATTCATAATAGTTGTTTCATTTGAAAATGAAATAGCAGATAAAACATCATTCAAATCAAGTGGTTGTGTAAGAAATGCAAGAACGCCCAGACGTGTACATTCTTCAAAAATTTCCATATTATCATTACTTGTTATCACTATAATTTTAGAGGTAGGATCTTGGAATCGAATTTTTTTTAAAACACTTAATCCATCAAGTTTAGGTATTGTCAAATATAAGAATACAAGTTCAGGTTTTTTAGAATAATATTTTTCAATTGCTTCAATATCATCACTTGCCTCAGCTACAACATTATGGCGGTGTGCCAAAAGAAAATCCTTCATTAGCAAATGTGATTCCTTAGAATCATCTACGATCATCATTCTAGTCATGCATAATGATACACATTGATGAATTTAGAAGCATGAGTGTATGAAAGAATGACTTACACTTAATCTAGCCACAAAAAATAAGATTATAATTGGTTTCATCAAATTCATTTTCATATGGAAATATCAATTGAACCGTGGAAGAAACTAGTGATTCATGAAGTTATAGAATACAAATTTGATGATTGGGTAAAACAAATAGCATTCAGCACTAGATCATCAGGGGGTGCTATTCCAACTATGCAATGGACAAATGGTGTTGTTTTTTCTCCTTCTAATTTTCCAACAACAAATGTTACAGTAGAAGAACAATTGAAAGGAATACTTCATTGGTCATCAGTATCTTTTGCAATAAAAGAAAAATTTGAGAA
>JACRND010000163.1 GCA_016234975.1 Nitrosarchaeum sp.
TACAGAGCAAAATATTTCCTTCACCAAAAAATTCACCAACAATTACAAACTCTTTATCAAATCCAGCAAAAGTAAAGTACGCAATTCTTTCTGATGCGATCTGCTCTATTTTTTTTAGTTTTAATCGTAACAGATCACTTCGTAATCTTTTTAGTAATCTGTTTGGCTCCATCTGCTCAATTTTTACAGATGTCAACCAGACACCAGACGTAGATATCATCATAAAGATATCTGGCTTTTCAGTATGATGAAGTTTGAATAATATGCTGTCTTTTGTTACACCATAGATGTTACTTACATAGTAATCCTGTGCTGTCTCTGAAATTTGATTCACTAAATAACAGAGTTCTATTCCTGCAAGAGTCACAACAATCTATCCTGTATCCGAAATTATACTCTTACTCTATTTTATGCTCGTTTTGTGACCAAAGATTTTAAACAAGGCAAAATGGAGTCAACCTAGAAATTTACTTGGCAAAATTCAAAAAGAAGAAATCCGAACCAACACCTGATCCTATAGATTCTAAAAAAGAGTCCATTAAAGAGGAAAACGAAATTCCAGAGACAGAATCAAGTGGTCCTGAAACTTCAGAACCTATAGTAAATAAAACAGGAAAAAGCGAAAATGACAAGAAATTAGACAAGCTGTTTTGGTTGAGGGTTGGTTTTGCAGTAATTGCTGGTACTCTTGCAACTTTTCTCTTTGAAGGTATTCAGGGAGAAGAGAGAAGATGGGCATCAATTGTATTTATGATCATTGTATTTATTGTAACTATATTCATTGCAAAATCAATGAATATGCAATTACCATCATCTGATAGAAAAAAGATTGTAACACAGGGTATAGGAAGTTATATTTTTCTATACTTGTTTGTCTGGATTCTGACATATACTATAGTACACGCCGGTACTGTCTCAACTGGTATTCCTTCTCCACTGTCATAACAAATGTTACTCTTGGCTTATGTGCAATTATAAAACACCGGGAATTCCAGATGATGCATTTGAGCGTTCTGAGAATGTACCAATAACAAAAGAAGAGATACGAGTTATCCAAATTAGTAAAGCAAGACTTTGTCCAGGATATACGGTATATGATATTGGGTGTGGAAGCGGTTCAATATCGATTGAAGCTGCGATTCAAGTTGAATCAGGCAAAGTAATTGCAATAGACTATGACACAAATGCAATTGAATTAACAAAAAAAAATATTGAAAAATTTGGATTAACAAATATTTCTGTAATGCTTGGCAATGCAAAAGAAAAGATTTTAGAACTTGATCTAGCTGATGCCATATTTATAGGAGGAACTGGAGGCGATACGGAAGAAATTGTCAAGCTATGCCAGAACAAACTCAAATCTGGAGGAAGAATTGTTATCGGAATCATTCTAATTGAGACTCTATATTCTGTGTTGCAAGTTCTTGAGAAATTGCAATTTGATTCAGTAGATATTACTCAAGTTACCGTCTCTAAGAGTAAAAAGACCTCAAAAGGTACCATGATGCTTGCTAGAAATCCAGTTACAATAATTTCTGCAACAAAAATCTAATCTAGATTTTTAATTGGGAATAAAACCATATTTTTCATGCCTGAATTAATCGGAATAGGAGTAGGTCCTGGCGATCCTGAATTGCTTACAGTAAAGGCTGCAAAGGCAATTCAAAATGCCGATACCATAATGTGTCCTGCTTCAGGTGAGGACAGACCAAGCATTGCACTTTCCATTGTGTCTTCACTAATTGATAAATCAAAAAACCAAGAAATAATAAAACTGATCTTTCCAATGACAAAAGACAAAGACATTCTTGAAGCAACATGGAAAAAAAATGCAAAGATTATGGCTGAAAAAGTTTTAACAGGAAAAAATGTTGTCTATCTTACAATAGGTGATCCATATTTGTACAGCACTTGGATTTACATGCATAAAGACATTAAACTGAATCATCCAGAAATCAAAATCAGTGTAATTCCAGGAATTGTTTCCATGTTTACTTTTGCAGCCAAAGTTGGTGTAAGTATTGCAGAGGGCGCAGAAAAAGTTGCAATAATTCCATCATGCTATGATCTGAGTACTGTGAAGGAGATTGCAAAAAACTCTGAAACAATGGTCTTTTTAAAAGACGGCAGATATTTTGATAAAGTAATTGACTTGCTAAGAGAAGCTGGCTTTCCTGATAATTCTATTTTTGCAATTGGACAAGATCTTGGAACAGAAAATGAAATTATTAAAAAACTAACACTGGGCGAAGTAAATAACGGAACACTGACTACAAAATATTTTTCAATCTTGGTGGTAAAACGTGTCTAGAGTTTACTTTGTTGGATGCGGTCCAGGCGATCCGGAACTAATTACAATCAAAGCCAAAAAATTAATTCAAAAAGCAGACGTTGTAGTTTATTCAGGATCATTAATTCCACCTCCAATTCTGAAATTATGCAAAAAAGGTGAACTGTATGATGCAGCTGGTTTGGTCAGAGAAGAAATATTTGATCTGCTTTACAAAAACGCAAAAAGTGACAAGCTAGTTGTCAGATTACATGACGGTGATCCATCAATTTATGGAGCAATCAAAGAGCAAATAGACAATTTAGAAAAAAATGGAATTGAATCAATAATAGTTCCTGGCATTACTGCATTTTTAGCCTCAGCAGCTGCGCTGGGAACTCAATTAACACTTCCAGGTGTGACTCAAACTATTATTGTTACAAGAGCAGAGTCTAGAACTAAAGTACCAAAACGAGAAAAAATCTCCGAGCTTGCAAAACACAAGGCAACTTTGATTTTTTATCTTAGCGTTCATTTACTTTCTAATATTGTAAAAGAAGCTATTGCCGGTGGATATACAAAATCTACACCTGTTGCTGTAGTGTATAGAGCAAGCTGGGATGATCAAAAAATTATCAAAGGGACATTAGATGATATTGTAAAAAAAGTCAGAGCTGAAAAAATAACAAGAACTGCAATTGTAATTATCAGTGATGTCATTGATCCAAAAACTTATGAATATTCCAAACTGTATGATAAGAAATTTAGTCATGGATACAGAAAGGCAAAAGTCAAGTAGATAGAAAATTTACTTTATTTTTTATTCCGAGTTTGTATAGGTTTTTTTGAAATAGTTTTACATTACCAGACGTGAAAATTTTAATTGTATTTTTCCTTGATTCTTTTTTGATATTTGCAAGAACTTTACTTGCTACAATATCTGCAGGATCAACAAACTTTACTTGTGGGAATTCTGAACTTAATAATGATTTTAAAAATGACAAGTGCGTACTTGATAATGTAGCTACATCTATTTTATTTGAAAAAACATTTGTAAGAGTTTTTCTAATAATCTTTTTGCAATACGGTTTATCTGTAATGAATTTATTTGATTCTACAAGCTCTACTAATATAGATGAATTTACTTTGTAAATTTTTTTGTCTTTAGAAAAATTAAATTTTTTTATATAACTTGACAAACTTTTACTTTTAATTGCAGCTTGTGTTACAAGTATTGCAATATTTTTTGTCTTGGAAAGAATCATGGCTTCTTTTATTGGAGGATTTACTCCAATTACTTTTCTGTTTGTACTTACCATCAAACTAGGAGTGTTTGATGCCATTACGATTAGATCTGGTGAGAAATTTTCTTCTAATAGTTTTATTGTTTGTTTTATGATTGTTTCTAGTTGTTTTTTTGATTTTTTTCCATATGGAAAATTTTTCTGGTCTGCAAAATAAATAATCTCTGATTTGCAGATCTTTTGTATTGCCTTTATTATTGATAAAGAGCCCAGCCCAGAATCAAAAACTGCTATCTTGACCATGATTAATCGAATTTCTATCCAGAATTAGTTTGTTAGCTAAATTCACTCTAAAGTTTATCTAAATTTACTCTGTCCATTAAGAGCTAATTTCTAAATTATCCGACATGCCAAACTTCGATAAGACTTGGGCTCGACAAGAGACACCAGGTGTAACCGACAAACTCCGTGAGACAATAAAACCACAGGGTGCATTAAAACCACGAATCCAAACCGCAGTAAACAAACTACAAGTCCAGATATCAAAGATGGACTCTATGCTTGGAAAACTGCATGAAAGAGACGCGCAACTCTTCCAGAGAGTCGTGACTGCAATGCAGCAACATGATACAAGTACAAGCAGAGTTTTGTCAAACGAATTAGCTGAAATTCGTAAGGTTACAAAGATGCTCGGCAATGCAAGAATGTCATTGGAACAAGTCCAATTAAGACTGACAACTATTCATGATCTAGGCGATGCTATGGTAGCAATCGGTCCAGCGATGTCTACAATGAAGGGATTGAAGTCATCACTAGGAAGATTCATGCCAGAAGCAGACTCGGAATTGAATTCCATGACACAGACACTCAATGGTCTAATGATGGACTCCCTCGCAGGAGACTCATTTAGCATGGAGACTGGCGCTTCAAGTGAGGAAACCGAAAGAATCCTACAAGAAGCATCTGCAGTAGCAGAGCAACAGGTTGGAGACAAATTCCCATCTGTACCAACACCAACTGGACTATCGTCCCAATCCTCTACTTCTACATATTAGAATCTAGGAAAGACGACTGTCACTTTTTATTTTATTCCTCTAGATGACCTTTTTTTCTTAAATATTATGAAAAAAATCACTGCCAATATTACAAATACCATCACAAATAAAATTACAAAAAAATCCACAGATTCATTTTCAGAATTTTCTAGGATTGATTTATCGGGAGAAATTAAATTTCCCCATAACGAAGGGTTTGGTATATCAAAACTCTCTAATTTGATATCTTCTGGCCATGAATATACAACATTTGAATCAGCATCAAATACATTTACATAAAATCCATAACTATCTGATCTTCCTATTAGTTCGATAGGAATTTTAAATTCATAACTTGCATGTGATATTCCACTGTATTTGTCTTCTTTATCTGACATTGTTCCAATTCCAACAAATTCTTTTACTCTAATTTTTTCTAATTCTTTAAAAGATTTTGATTGTGAATCTCCTTGTATTATAAAATTATCTTGCTTATTGAGTAATCTATCAATAAAATTTCTCTCTTGTAATTGTATGATAAAACAATAGTCATCACTATCAAAAAATTCACTCTTGTTATTTTTTGAATCAATACAAACTGTCGCTTTGTCAGATCCTATGTTTGCGTTTGTATCAGCTATAGTATCTATCAAAACATAGATAAAATTTCCTTGATGAGCTGTTCTTAAATGAAACACAACATTCCCATCAGACTTGATTGGATTCCAAGATGTTTGTTTCCATTCCTGATAAAAAGTCCATCTTCCATCAAAGTTGACCTCTTTCATAGAATTTGATTTTGTGATAAGAATATTTCTCTCATCATCTATTTTTTCAATACCATAAATTTGATTTGGTAACAATGACAAAAATAAAAAAATAACTATTAAAATAAAATAAAACTTTGTCATATCCTTGATTAATTATAATTCAAAATAAAACATTATCCTATCATTATTTACAGACAACTTTATACGTCTAATAAAACAAATCCTATTTATGAAAAAAGGAATTGTTATTGGAATAATTGTTGTTATTGTAATTATTGGAACAATATCTGCCTATGTAATTAATCAGAATTCAAATACTGCTGATGAGATCATGTCATCTGACGTTATTCCAAATAAAACTGGAATTAATCATTCAATAGAACTAACTGAAGGAATAACTATGACAGCACCATCTCCATAAATTGACCACATTGGAGCTATTTTATTTAGATTTTTTCCACAAGTATTTAATAATAATTAATTCATAATTACTTTAATGAAAACTACATCAATGATAGCACTTATCGCAGTCATATCGGCTGTTTCACTAGGTGCTATCTCTATGAATGGTTTTTCTGCTATTCCATTAGCTACTGCTTCTGTTAACCCAGAAAGCGGTACAATTATGGGACATGTAGAATACATTCTACGCGACGCAGATGGTAACATCAAATCATATGTCCAAGGCGATAACATGGTTGTCAACAAAGGTGATGATTGTGTCATTGGATATGCATTCCAAACAACAGCTGCCGGTAGTTCAGATAATTGTACAACAAATTCGAATGGATTTAGATTCATTGGAATTGGAAATGGTACAATTACGGTAGATGCTGCTGATACAACTCTGCTTGATGCTGGTGCAACAACTGTAGCAGGAGGTTCTCCAGGTGCTGAAGGTATTATGGCAGTAAGAGCTGATTCCAATACAGTAGGTACTGCATCAAGTAATGGTGGAACTGTAGTTATTGCTACTGAATCACCATTTACATTCGTTGCTGCAAACGCCACAACTGTTACTGCAGCAGGATTGTTTGATGCCACATGCAGTGGTGTTTCTGGTACTACTGGAGCATGTACTGCTAACGCTTCAACAATGAACATGTTCTCTGCACAGTCAATAAGTGTTGCAGTTGCAAGTGGTGACAGTTTGTCAGTTACTTGGACAATAACTGTTGGAAGCGCCGCTTAGTTCTAAACTTATTTTTTTATTTTTTATTTTAAACAACATATGATTACATAATTTCAAATAAAGAATCATTCTGTAAATATATCAATTTAGACAAATATTCTTAAACATAATTCTCTAATGATATATGAGAATCATTGAATGTATTCTATTAATTTAAAAAATATAGTAAGTCATTCCATAATCCGATCAATAGTAAATTAAATCTAAATTATATTTTTATTATTTTGAATGTAATTCAGTAATACAACGATAAAATTACTACATGTATGCAATCTCCATACACGTAGATTTAAATAATTTCTAAAAGTCAACCATTCACTATTTATTCTATAATTATCCAAAAATTATATAATATGTATAATAAGAAAATTTTTTGACTCTAGGAATATTTTCTCCACTCGTTTATTCATAATATTTTGAATTTTTAGTAAATACTTCACTTACTGAAATCTGTATAAAACGATGAAAAATCTCTTCGAATCACATAATATTTCTGTACAAATACATTTTAAGTAAATTATTGGGCACAAAATAATTAAAGAAAATTAAATTTTTTTACTAATAAAAACGAGACAAATCAAAATAGGTTTGTTTTACTTATTAAAAATAATTGAAGTTAGACAATTAATTAAAGATGATTAAACGTCTCCAAGAAATTTTAACAATTATATCTCTTAAATCTATTTTATATCAATATTTCCTGTATGAATCTCTATGTTTCTTTCTATAATCAGATAATGTTATTCAATCTCCTTTTACCTTTTCTTCAACCATTAGACCTGCTCATTGACTATCTTTTGAAAGTCAAAATAATCCGTTGTATTGATTTTGATTGTAGTTTCTTGTATGGTGAGTAAAATTTAGAAAAATAAAATCCAATCACAGAAATTTTTTTAATTATATTAGAATCAAATTAGAATTGACTCGAAATCACTAGTGTAAAATCAAAATATATAATTAAAGGTCTATACAAGATTAAACTTTTACAAGTAAAATTTTGTGCAAACTAGTAAATATTTTGTATAAAGATCTTGTAAAGTCTACTGTTCTCTTCTTTTTATTCTTGTAATAATTGAATCTTTTTGGTTGTTGTATTGCTAATCGTATTGTTGTATCATGATCAAATACTTGATTCTTACACGTCACAACAAAAAATAATAAAAAGAACAATACAAAACTGCAAACTCAATCCAATAATATTCATTCATAACTTCATCTATAATATTATGAGATCCTTCAATAATTAGTACGATATACTAAAGACATACTATGGTGTGAACTTTATACTACAAGTCTTGTCATAATATTAATTCTACAAATAAATTATGTAGAATTAAAATAAATATTACTTAATTAGTTAGCATATGCATATCAGATTAATATTTGAAGATAAATATTTCAGCAAAAACATATTTCAAACAATGTAATAACTACCAGTCCTACAGATATATTTGTTAAATCTAAAATGTTTATACATTATCAAACAAGATTGCACTCTACATTTGTATTAATTATTTTAGATCAATTATTTTAATTTACTACTTTATGTTTAATAAAATTATTTCAGATAAAAATTGTGAAATTAATTTATACTTTATGTGGATTTTTTCTAATATTTCACTCATCATAAAATTTAGATGGATTTATGTTTAAATCAAAATTTTTCATTTGATTTTTATCTGTTGGTATACTTGTAACTAGAAATTATCTTTTTGTTAAATTAGAAATTAATATTTTATAAAATATAAAACAATTTAAATTCTATTATATTTGATGTGTATAAATTATTTCTTTTGTTATTATGTATATTTTAACTATTTTTAAAAATTTGGTGATTGCATTTTACTTTCAATTAATTTTACAATTAAATGATTTCTATTTCATGTGAAAAAATTATATCTCTAAATTAATTATTTAATTTATTATCACTTTGATCATATCTAAAAATTTAAAAAATTATTTTTCTTATGGATCATATTTTGTCTTGTATTTAGTTATAAATGAAGGTTCAAATTCATTGTAATTTTTATTTTCAATAAAAACTGGATATTATTTCATCAAAATTGCTGATCTTAGTTCATTCCGTTTTGGTCATCATTTCTACATATTTTTCCACCACGGTTCTGATTTTATTCGTAAAATTCCTCGTTTCTTATTGGTTATGTTTTCTAATTACTGTTGTAATGAATAGATCCATAAATTGTATAATTGCATCATCAGATGTTACTATATCATATTATTCTTATCATATAGTATGTAATTCTTATCATAAGATATTATTTTCTCAAAAATTGAAAAATGATTTTTCAAATCTTGGAGCTGAAATAATTTGAAAAAACTATCATTATTTTTAGTTGGAATATTGTTTTCATCATTATTTTCAATTACAGACATTTCGGTATTTGGAGTAAATGATCAAAATAGTGAAACTGATCTTGAAAACATTAAAGTAAATGATAAATTTGATTCACAAATAATTTCAACTGATCACAATGTTTCGTTGTTTGAACAAGTCACACTTGTAACAAGTGATGAATCAAGTGACAGTAGTAATGTTTCACAACCGCAGATTCAATCTACAAAAAATATAAAA